>DASVIU010000274.1:0-2267 GCA_036386275.1 Bacteroidota bacterium
GTATCGTGAACTCAAAGTTCTTGACGGAGACATCCCTGTCGAACGACAGGTGCGTCGCGATAAACTCCCGCGTGCTGTCCGCTTCTTCCTTCAGCCCCATGAGTATCATCGTGTCAAGGGCGTCCATCGCCGTCATGAAGAACGTCTCACCATACCAGTCGCGGTACGACCTGCTGAGCGGCTTCAGCTCGTCGTGCCCCCACGCATATGTTTTGTACCCATGCCACGCATGAAGGAACTCGGCCCGGACCTCGCCGGCCAGTCGCGCGTTGTCACCCTGCTGCGCCTCTGCGCCGCGCGGCCCGAAGAGGAGTGCCCCTATCAGCACCGCAGCGATTGTGATCTTCATATGCGGCCATCCGTGGATCGACATTCAGGTTTTGAGGAGATAGAGTGCCGTGATGTCGTCGTTCTGCGGCGCGGAGCCGGTGAACTTCTTCACGTCCGCAATGAGTTCCTGTATGAATCTCTCCGCTCCCGGCGGGACGTGGCCGCTCACATAATCCTTCAGCGGGAAATCCTGTTCGTACAACCGCTGCCGGGCGTCAGTCGCCTCCGGGATCCCGTCGGTATACAGGAGCAGACGTTCCCCTTTCCCCAGAGTGAGCGTCTCGCTCTGGTAGGGAAAATCCATGTCGAGCATCCCCAAGGGAATCCCTCCCACCGTGAGCTCCTGCAGCGTTCCGTCCATGTGACGCAGGAAGATGGGGTTATGGCCGGCGCTCAGTGTCTCCATCTCGCCGGAAGAGGGAGTGAGGAGTGCGAAGAACGCCGTGATGAATTTGTCCTCTGTCGAGGCCCTGGAGATGACCCTGTTCAGCCGCCTGCCAAGCTCGACGAGCGGCATGCCGGCCTCAAGGTACGCAGTCAGGTATGCATGGAAACTGCTCACCAGAAGAGCCGCAGGGACCCCCTTCCCCGCCACATCGGCGATTACCATCGCGAAGCGTCCATCCGGAAGCGGGATGCAGTCGTAGTAGTCCCCGCCGACAGATTTTGAAGGAATGTTGACGCCCGCAATGTCGTACCCTTCAATGACGGGGAGCATCTTCGGGAGTATTCGCTGCTGTATGGCCGCCGCAACCGCAATATCCTGCTCGATCTTCTGCTTCTCAAGCGCCTCCCTGTGGAGATACAGATTCTCCAGCGAGGCATGGACCTGCCTGGAGAGCGCGTCAAGAAGGAGCTGGTCCGTTTCGTCGAAAGGGATAATCCCGCTCCGGCTCTCTTTGTCGAAAAGCTGGAACGTGTATGTCTCTCCGCCGAAATCGAACGCAGAGGAAATTCCTCCCTCCTGGGGGGCGCCCCCCTCCGGCGCACCGCCGTGTGGGAACCACCCCTCCTCCTCCGTCCGTCCCCCGCGCGTGACGCGCAGCACTCCTTTCGAGGCGTTGGTGAGCGAGGCTGCACGTTCAAGAGCCAGGTGATGGGGGAGAGCGGTCCCCGCTATCTTGGACACCTCGATCCCCGTATCGATCAGGCTGTTCAGCTGGAGGACCCTGTGGTTCAGCGAGAATATGAGATCCTTCTCGTTCCTGCGGGCGATCATCTCCCTGTAGGCATTCTCAAACACAGTCAGGAAAAGGCGGAGCGTGATCTGATCAGATTCCGTGTACGGGCTCCCGGTCCGGCCGCGGAGGAGGACAACGCCGACATCCGAGCCGTCTGCGAGCCTCTGGACGATCCGCACACTCTCACCCTCAATTGCGGAGGGGCCCACCGCACCGGCCGCCGAAGCCGGGAGGCCTCCGGCCGTCCCCTCCGGTCCCCCTCCCATGCTCTCCCACTCACCGGTCGTCCGCCGGAGGAGCCTCACCTCATCGCCTCTGAAATAATCCCCGACAACGCTCCGGAACCGTGCAGATTGTTCTTTGAGCGATCCCGCGCCTGAAAGAGCGCGGAACGCCTCCTGGAGCGCCTCGATCGGGGTTCCGGACTGTCCGGCGAGCGTCCCTGTCTCTGCGCGCCTGCTCATCTGCCTGCCTTCCCCGCGCCGGCGAGCGAAACGAGCGCATCTGCAACAGTTTTTTCTTTCCCCGCGTACTGGAAGAGCCCCATGATCGAGAGCATTTTTTCCACCGCAGCGTCAAGGTCCGTGAAGACAAGTTTTCCGTCCGCTTCCTGCAGCTGCTCGATGATCTCGATCAGGAAAGACATGCCGACCGAATTGACGACTTTTGACTGACCCAGGTTGATCACGACCTGTTTCGTCCCTTTCTCAAAATGCCGGGTAAACTCGGCCGCGATCGCCTCTCCGCCGACATTGT
>DASVIU010000275.1:0-3916 GCA_036386275.1 Bacteroidota bacterium
AGCCCGCACAGCTGGGCACAGGCGATCTCGGTCGGCGTTTCGGGCGCCAGGATGATCTCCGAAATTCCGGCATCCCGGAGGGAGGGGAGAACGTCATCCGTCAGGGAAGCCCCTTTCGCCAGCACCACCTGTCCGTCCTTCCCCGTGTAATCGGCAAGTGTCACCAGAGGGGCGAGCTCTTCGGGGACTTTTCCGGAGGGGAGGGAGAATTTCTTCGCCATCGTGTGCTGTATGTCGGCCGTTGTCACCGTCGGCGTGAACCAGACGCGGATGCTCTGCCCGGGAATGGCATCCTGCTTGACCCGGAAGAGGGGGAGATTGAGGCTGTGGATCACATCTTTCGAGCTCAGGTGTATGATGACGGGTTTCCCCACCGGAAGGTTGAGCTGGTTGATCGTCACGATATCGTCCTTGGCCGCGGGATCGTTTCTGTCCAGGCCCAGAGGGTTCTCAGCCGATATGAGACTGATGTCGGTTTTTCCGAACACGCCGTCCGGCCCGGGGTAGTGGACGTTCCACGCAAATTGCTCCGCCACCATCCTGACAACCGTGGCATCGCTCTCGGGAGGGATGTCGTTGACGCGCATAGACCAGAGAGGGATCGCGAAGCCGATGAGGAGAACGGCTTCGATCACTGCGACGATTCCCTCAAGGTAACTGGAGGCATGATTGCGCACCCCCTGGTAGTCCGCTTTCGCGTTTCTGGAACGCCGGAAGCGGAGAAGGACGTAGACGAAATAGGTCCCCCAGCCGGTGAAGAGGACCAGCATGAGCCAGTGAACAAGTATGATCATCCTGTCGATGAGCGGCCCGTGAGCGGACGCGTCGAACGGAAGTCCCAGGAAATCACCCATGAGATTCGGCCTCCTTGACTGTAATGTTCCCGAGGGACGGGGGGATGCCCGCCTCCCGGAGGATCGCCCGGGTCCGCCTGCGGATCCGGAGAAACATCGTTGCGAACGCCGCGAGCACGCCGCCGGTCACACCCAGGAGGCTGAATATCGCCGCGGTCATCCCCTGCGTCGACGCGGAATCGGGTGCGCCGTAGCAGACGGGACATGCGCTGGCGCGGAGTACTGCGAGGCTCCCCAGCACCGCCAGCAAGACGAGGATGCGGACAGGTCGGTGATTCATGGGACACCCATGCCTTTCAGTTTTGTGCGGACCCTGACGCCATAGACGACCAGCCCGGCGCCGAAGAGGATCGAGAGGAGCGCCAGAATGAGAGTTCCCCCCTCCCCCCGGGAGAAATACGCTTCGATCCCCCAGGCCCCGAAGCCAAATGCGAGTATCACGGACGCGGTGACAAACAGGAGGTGGAAGGCTTTGAGGGACATGTCAGAGCCCCCTGTCGGCGAAGTGAGACACCGGAAGCAACATCAGCACCAGAAGAAGGACGACGGTGAGCGTCAGCGCGGCGTAAATGAGCTTCTTCTCGGAAATCAGGTGCATGAAATACGCGGCGACGAGCGACGCCTTGAGTGACGCGATGAAGAGGGCCACGAGGATGGCGGCCGTGGTCCCGAGGTGAAGCGTGGATATCGCCACCGTAATCAAAGTGAGGGCCATGAGCGCCACAAAGACGGTCACGTAGACCCTGACATGTTTCCTGACGCTCTCGGCGCTTGCCGTTTCCATGCGAACTCCTAGAGTAAGTAGAGGACGGGGAAAAGAAATATCCAGACGAGGTCCACGAAGTGCCAGTAGAGCCCGGCGATTTCGACCCGGTTCGTGAACCGGGCCGGATCAGTTTTCCACATTCTGCTCCCGGGTCCCAGGAGGTAGCAGTTGACGATGATCCCGCCGATGATATGGAGACCGTGGAGTCCGGTGAGCGTGAAATAGATCGCCATGAACGTGCTCTCGCTCGGGTAAAGACCGTGCTCGAATTTAGCGGCGTACTCGAATCCCTTGATAACAAGGAACACGCACGCCAGTCCGACTGTCGCCCCCATGTACACGCGGTACTTCCGCAGGTTTTTCATCGCCAGGGACGCCCACGACATCACCATGGTAACGCTCGAGGTGATAAGGACCACCGTGTTCACGGTGGCCAGAGGGATGTTCAGGTGCTCGTAGCCGTGGGGCCATGTCGTCGCGCCAACCCGGAGGAGGACGTACGAGGAAAACAGGGCGCCAAAGAGCATCACTTCAGACGCCAGGAAGAGCCAGATCCCGAGCTTCGCATTGTAGACGCCGGTGTCCGGCCGCGGTTCGACGGTATACGGTATCTCCATCGCTAGTGAGCCTCCACAGGTTTGTTCTGCGGCAGAAAGTCGCTGACGTTCCCGGGGGGGCTGTATTCATACGCCCCCCGGTACACTTCCGGAGCGGTCGCGAAATTCCCATGCGCCATCGGCGGGGAGCTCGCCGCTGCCCACTCGAGCGTCGTCGCATCCCAGTAGTTGTCGGACACCTTTTTTCCTTTCCAGATGCTCCAGAAGAAGTTGAAAATAAACGGGATCTGGGCAAGACCCAGGCACCAGGCACAGACCGACATGAAGACATTGAGATGCATGACTCCCTGCGCGTGCGAGTACATCGCCCCGCCGTCGTACAGGCGCCGCGACACCCCGGCAAGTCCCTGTATGAACATCGGCATGAACACGCCGTTGATGAACGCAAAGGAGAGCCAGAAATGGATTCTCCCCAGCGTGTCGTTCATCTTCCTCCCCGTCACCTTCGGGAACCAGTAGTACAGCCCCGCGAAAAGCGCGAAGAGCGTCCCGGGAGCAACGACGTAATGGAAATGGCCGATCACGTAGTAGGTGTCGTGCAGGTGGATGTCCGCGGGGGCAAGCCCCAGGGGGAGACCCGTCAGACCCCCGATCCCGAACATTGGCAGGAACGCCAGCGCAAAGAGCATGGGGGTGGTGAAGCGGATCGATCCCCCCCAGAGGGAGAGGAACAGCGCCGTCAGGATGATGATCGAAGGGATCGAGATGATCATTGTGGTCGCCTGGAAGAAGGAGCTGATCACTGTCCCCATCCCGGTGAGGAACATGTGGTGCGCCCAGACGACGAACGACATAAAGCCGAGAAAGATCGTTGCATACACCATGGAACGGTAACCCCAGAGGGGCTTGCGGGTGTTGTTCGTGATAACCTCCGCCACGATCCCCATCGCCGGGAGGATCAGGACGTACACTTCCGGGTGGGCAAGGAACCAGAACAGGTGCTGCCAGAGGAGCGGGTTCCCTCCCCCTGTGTTCGCCAGCGGCTGGCCGCTCACCACGAGCCCGCTCGGCATGAAGAAGCTCGTTCCGGCCAGCCGGTCCATAAGCTGAAGGACTCCGGCCGCCTCCAGGGGCGGGAACGCGAGCAGGAGGAGGAACGATGTGACGAGCTGCGCCCAGACGAAGAACGGGAGACGCATGAAGGAGAGCCCCTTCGCCCTGAGCTGGAATATCGTCGTGATGAAGTTGACAGACCCCAGGAGCGACGACGTTATCAGGCAGATCATGCCCAAGAGCCAGACCGTCTGTCCGGCCGTCGCAATCACCGACAGGGGGGCATACGACGTCCACCCGGAGGAGGCGGCGCCCCCCGGGATCAGGAAGCTCGAGAGCATCGTGAGACCGCCGACGAAGTAGATCCAGTAGCTCATCATGTTGAGTTTCGGGAACGCCATGTCGGGCGCCCCGATCTGCAGCGGCATGACGTAGTTGCCGAACGCACCCACCGCCAGCGGGACCACGCCGAGAAAGACCATGATCGTCCCGTGCATGGCGCCCAGCTGGTTGTAGAATTCGGGGAGCATCACTCCGTCCGGCGCATTCGCATCGCCGAAGAGCTTTCCGATGAACGGGATCGACTGGCCGGGATAGGCGAGCTGCCAGCGCATGATCATCATCAGCGTGAACCCGAAGAGCAGGAAGAGCAGGGCCGTGATCGCGTACTGGATCCCGATCGTCTT
>DASVIU010000276.1:0-11784 GCA_036386275.1 Bacteroidota bacterium
CGGCTACGAAGAAAAGCACCATTCTGGTCGTTGACGACGAGGATGCCCTACGGACAGTGTTAAGCGGAGAGCTTGCCAACGAAGGATACGATGTGAAAGCCGCCGCGGACGGTGATGAGGCCATCGGAGAAGTGGAAAAGACGCCATTCGACCTCGTGCTGCTCGATATCAAGATGCCGAGGATGAATGGATTCGAAGTCCTGAAGTTCATCAAGGAAAAGCACGCCAAGACGAAAGTGGTCATGCTGACAGGATTCGCCGACCTCAAGAATGCGATCGAGTCGAAGAAGCTGGGGGCTGACGATTTTGTCAGCAAACCATACGACCTCGTCGACCTGCTGACAACCATCGAGCGTGTCCTGAGCGAATGACCCCCCCCGCATGGGAAAGAAATACAACCTCCTCATTGTAGACGACGAAGAACCCCTCAGGGTACTGCTCGAAAGCGAACTCTCTGAATCGGAAGAATTCTCCGTTGATGTCGCCGCGGACGGCGGCGAGGCTATCAATAAGATCCAGGCGAAGGTCTACGATGTCGTGCTCCTCGACATCCGCATGCCCCGCGTGAACGGCATTGAAGTCCTCAAGTTCGTCCAGGAATACTCCCCCACCACGCAGGTCATCATACTCACCAACTACGCTGACATCAAGACCGCCATCGAGACGATCAAGATGGGGGCGTACGATTTTCTGGCGAAACCGTACGATATTGATGAGCTCTTCAACACGATTCACCGCGCCATAGAGAGGAAGCAGCTTTTCATCGACAACAAGCTGATGAAGAGCGAGCTGACAAGGAAGGCGGGGAACTCCGAGCTTATCGGCCAGGCCCCCGTGTTCCTCAAGCTGATCCAGAGCGCCACCAGGTTCGCTGAGAGCGACTCATTCGTCCTCGTCCAGGGGGCAAGCGGGACGGGGAAGGAATTGATTGCGAGCCTGATCCACCGCAGGAGCCCGAGGAACAACCGTCCGTTCGTCGCCGTCAACTGCGCGTCGATCCCCGACACGCTCCTGGAGAGCGAATTGTTCGGGCATGAGAAGGGGGCGTTTACAAATGCGGTAGCGACGAAGCAGGGGCTTGTCGAAGTGGCGAACGGGGGAACCCTCTTCCTTGACGAAGTGGGGGACATCAGCCCCGCGATACAGCCCAAGCTTCTCCGGTTCCTCGAGACCGGCGAATTCCGCCGGGTGGGCGGGACGAACCTCCTCACCGTGGACGTCCGCGTCGTGAGCGCGACAAACAAAGATCTCCGCGAAGAGGTGAGGGGGGGACGATTCCGCGAGGATCTCCTCTACCGCCTGAACGTCATCACGCTCCAGGTCCCGCTGCTCCGCGACCGCAAAGAGGACATCCCCGTCCTTGCAGACTATTTCCTCCAGCGGAAGGCCAAGACGAAAAACGTCAAAAAACTCTCCCCGTCCGCCCTGCGAGTGCTGACGGAGTACGAATGGCCCGGGAATGTCCGTGAGCTCGAGCATGCGCTCGAGGGGGCGGTTCTCCTCTCCACGGGGGAGACGATCGAGGTGAACGACCTCGCGATGCACTTCCACCGGTCAGACCGGCTCCCCCGCGCGGGGGAATCTGATACCGCAGGGCCTGTGGGGGATGCCGGATCGCTCGAGGAGCTGGAACGCGAACATATCGAGCGGATGCTCCGTCAGTACAAATACAGCCGGACAAAAACCGCCGATGCCCTCGGCATCAGCAAGAAGACGCTCTACCTGAAGATCAAGCGGTACGGACTGAAGGTGGAGGACTGAGCGGTCCCCTTCCCGTTGACTTTTAATCCTATCTTTCGTTTCTTTGTTGAAATTGCGAGCCCTCAGGCCCTGTGTTGCTTTTCGTGGACAGGGCTTTTTTCAATCTATGAGGCGGAATGCCAAAATTCCAGGGAGTCGATTATTTCGACCTCGACGGTCTCCTGAGCGCGGACGAACGGCTGGTTCGCCAGACCATCCGTGAATTCGTCGACGACAGGGTTCTCCCGGTGATAGAGAAAAACAACCGCGCCGGCACGTTCCCAATGGATCTGGTCCCGGCCATGTCGGAACTCGGGCTTTTCGGCTAGACGCTCCCGGCGCGATACGGCGGCGCGGGGATGAACAACGTCGCCTACGGTCTCGTGATGCAGGAACTCGAGCGGGGGGACAGCGGCATAAGGAGCTTCGCCTCCGTCCAGAGCGCGCTTGTGATGTACCCGATATTCAAGTACGGTTCCGATGAGCAGAAGGACCTCTGGCTCCCCCCCCTGGCACGCGGGGAGAAGATCGGGTGTTTCGGATTGACCGAACCAGATTTCGGCTCGAACCCGGGGGGGATGATCACGCGCGCGGAAAAGACTTCCGGGGGCTATATTCTGAACGGCGCAAAGATGTGGATCACCAACGGGTCCATCGCCGACGTTGCCGTGGTATGGGCGAAGCTCGGAGGATCGGTCCACGGGTTCCTCGTCGAGAAGGGGACGCCGGGGTTCAGCGCGCCGGAGATGAAGGGGAAACACTCGCTCCGGGCCTCTGTCACGTCGGAACTGATTTTCGACAACGTGCGCCTTTCAGACGCGAGCATATTGCCCGGAGGCGAAGGATTGAAACTCCCCCTCTCATGCCTCAGCCAGGCCCGGTACGGGATCGCATGGGGCGCTATCGGGGCGGCCATGGCGTGCTACGATGCCGCGCTCAACTATGCAAAGTCCCGCATACAGTTCGACAGGCCGATCGCCGCGTTCCAGCTGACCCAGGCCAAGCTCGTTCACATGGTGACGGAGATAACGAAGGCACAGCTCCTCTGCCTGCAGCTCGGGCGGCTGAAGGATTCGGGGAAGGCGCGCTTCCAGCAGATTTCGCTCGCCAAAAGGAACAATGTTTTTCACGCCCTCGAGATTGCGCGGGACGCCCGGGGGATACTCGGTGCGAACGGAATTCTCGACGAGTACCCCGTGATGCGGCACGCGGCCAATCTCGAATCGGTGATCACCTACGAGGGGACGCACGAGATGCACACGTTGATTGTCGGGGAGGACATCACGGGCATTCCCGCGTTTACCTGAACCCAACCTTCACACAACCCGGGAGCAGCCGTGGCTAAAGGCAAGATTATCGGTGAAGCGCTCACCTACGATGACGTGCTGCTTGTCCCCGCCCGATCCTCCGTCCTTCCACGCGACGTCGACGTCCGGTCGCGGCTGACGGCGCGGATTACCCTGAACGTCCCCCTCCTGAGCGCCGCGATGGATACCGTGACGGAGTCCGCAATGGCGATCGCGATGGCGCGCGAGGGGGGGATCGGGATACTCCACAAGAACATGTCCATCCCGGGGCAGGTGGAGGAGGTTGACCGCGTCAAAAGGTCGGAGAGCGGGATGATACTCGATCCGGTGACAGTCCGGGCCGACCGGCGGGTGCGCGACGTCCTCGCGCTCATGAACAAGTACCGCATCTCCGGCATCCCCGTTGTCGACGACCAGCATAGGCTGATCGGGATCATCACCAACAGGGATCTCCGCTTCGAACCGGACGAGGACCAGCACGTTTCCGATATCATGACAAAGGAGAACCTCGTGACCGCGCCGCTGGGGACGACGCTCGAACAGGCGCAGAGGATCCTTCAGAAGCACAAGATCGAAAAACTCCCCGTCGTGGACAAGCACGGCGTCCTCAACGGCCTGATCACGTTCAAGGACATTCTCAAGAAGATCAAGCATCCGAACGCCTGCAAAGACGAACACGGCCGCCTCCGGGTCGGCGCAGCCGTCGGGGTGACTGCCGACACGGTGGACCGGGTCACCGCGCTTCTGAAGGCGGGGGTCGATCTCATCGTCGTGGATACCGCCCACGGGCATTCGCGCGGGGTGATTGACATGGTCAGGACGATCCGGCGCCGGTTCCCCCGCCTCGATCTGATCGCCGGAAATGTCGGAACAGCGGAGGCGACCCGCGACCTGATACGGGCCGGCGTGGATGCGGTCAAAGTGGGGATCGGCCCGGGGTCGATCTGCACAACCCGTGTCGTGGCGGGGGTCGGAGTTCCCCAGGTGACGGCCATATTCGAATGCTCGAAGGCGGCCGCACGCTCGAACACGCCGGTCATCGCCGATGGCGGGATCAAGCAGACGGGGGATATCGCCAAGGCCATCGCCGCCGGGGCGGACGCAGTTATGATAGGAGGTCTCTTCGCCGGGGTGGACGAGAGTCCCGGGGAAATGGTCCTCTACGAAGGGCGGAGCTACAAGTACTACCGGGGGATGGGGTCGCTCGAAGCGATGAAACACGGGAGCAGGGACAGGTACTTCCAGGATGCGGAGGATGATATCGCGAAGCTCGTCCCGGAGGGGATCGAAGGGCGCGTCCCGCACAAAGGGCCCCTCGGAGACACGATGTACCAGATGGTGGGGGGACTCCGCGCCGCAATGGGATACTGCGGGACGAAAAACATCGCGGAACTGAAGTCGCGGGGACAGTTCGTGCGCATGACTGACGCAGGGTTGCGGGAGAGTCATCCGCACGACATCGCCATCACCAAGGAAGCCCCGAACTACCACGGGTGAACATCCGTGACCCACGCCGGAGGCCGTCCCCTTCCATGACCGATGCACGGATCGCCGGGCTGCGGGCGCGCATGAGTGAGCATGCACTTGACGCGCTCTTTGTCACCTCCCTTGCCGACATACGTTACTTGACAGGCTTCAGCGGTTCGAACGCCCTCGTGGTCATCACGGAGGGAAACGCGTTTTTCGTGAGCGACTCCCGCTACGCCCTTCAGAGCGCCCGTGAGGTAAAGAAGTTTCGCAGGCTCATCGGAAGCCTGGGTCTCTTCGAAGACGCCGCGGCGGCAAAGACGCTCCGTGGATGCCGCGTCGCGGGTTTCGAGTCCGATTCGCTCACATATGCGCAATACCGCTCGCTCCGGAGGCTCTTCCCCCGGGTCCGGTTCCGGCCGACCTCCGGGATCGTGGCGGGCCTGGCGATCGTCAAAGACCGGCAGGAGGTTGCCTGCATCGAGGCGGCGGCGGCGATTTCGGACGGGGTCTTTCACGACGTATTGAAATCCCTTCGTCCCGGCGTGACCGAGCTGGAGATCGCGGCCGAGATTTCGTGGCTCAACAGGCGGCGGGGCGCGGAGTCCGATGCTTTCGATGTCATCGTTGCCAGCGGGCCGCGCGGGGCACTGCCGCATGCCCGCCCCACGGCGCGGAAAATCAGGAAAGGGGAATTCATACTGCTCGATTTTGGGTCCACCATCCGCGGATACAACTCGGACCTGACGAGGACCGTGGCACTGGGAGCGGTGCCACGGAGGCTCCGCGAGGCATATCGCGCGGTGCTGGAGGCGAATGAGACGGCTGCCGCTTCGGCCCGGGGAGGCATCACCGCGTCCGGGCTCGATGCCGTCGCACGGGGGTGCATCCGCCGCCGCGGGTTCGGCAGGTATTTCACGCACTCGCTCGGCCACGGTCTCGGTCTCCGTGTTCACGAGCGCCCGCGCGTCTCGGCGCTGAGCCGGGAGGTGCTCCAGACGGGGAGCGTCATCACGATAGAGCCCGGCATCTACATCCCCGGTTCCGGCGGCGTGCGCATCGAGGATGACGTTCTTCTCGGTGACAGGGGGTGCCGCGTCCTTACCCGGTCGCCCCGCGAGCTCATTGTCCTCTGAAGACTACCATGCCAACGCAGTCCATTCCGCCACGCAGGGTCCTCGTCATTGCCTATTACTTCCCCCCGATGGGACTGAGCGGCGTTCAGCGCACGCTCAAATTCGTGAAATATCTTTCGGAGTTCGGCTGGCATCCCACGGTCCTGACAGTCGACCCGCAGGGCTACTTCGCGAAAGACGAAACTCTCCTGGCCGAGCTCGAAGGTCGGAACGTGACGGTCGTCAGGACGGCCCCCTCGGGGCCCGCACGCTTCTTCAGGAAGAAGGACGTCGTCGAAATCCCCACGGAATGGAAGCGGAAGCTGTTGAGCAGGCTGAGCGATACGATCTTCATCCCGGACAACAAAATCGGATGGCGGCGCCGGGCGGTGGCGCGGGCCCTGGCTCTTCATGAGGAAACGCCGTTTGACATCGTGTTTGCCACCGCCCCTCCGTTCACCTCGTTCCTCATCGGCCGGAAACTGAAATTGAGAATCAACAAGCCGCTCGTATTCGATTACCGCGATCCCTGGGTGGACTACCCGTTCAAGTTCTACCCCACGCCGCTTCACAAGCTGGCGAATATTCTCCTCGAGCGGAAGGCCCTCCGCGCGAGCAGCCATATCATCACGACCAACCGGCGCGTCAAGGAGCTGATACTCCGGCGGCATCGCTTCCTCACCTACCACGACATCGACATCATCTCCCAGGGGTTCGACCCTGCGGATTTTCCCCCTTCGCTTCCCGCCGCAGGAGGAAAGACCGGGCCGGGTTCGCAGGGGGAGCGGAGGATGCGCATTACGTATGCGGGGGTCTTCTGGGAAGACCGGATACCCGATTACTTTCTCCAGGCGCTGCACGACCTTTTTGCTGAGAAGCCGCGTTCGCGGGGGCGGATCGAAGCGGTGTTCCTGGGGAAATTCCGGGAAGAGAACATGAAACTCGTCGCGAAGCTCGGGCTCCAGGACACCGTTCGTGTGCTCGGCTATCTCCCGCACCGGGAATGCGTCCGCGAGCTCTGCGCTTCTGACGTCCTCTGGATGACGGTGGGGGACGACCTGGGCTCGCCGGGGAAGGTCTACGAATATATCGGGGCACGCAAGCCGATACTCGGGCTGGTGCCGGAGGGGTATCTGAAATCCACGATACGTGAGGCGGGGGGGAAGACCGTTGCCCCGGGGGATGTCGACGGAATCAGGAATGCTATCGGGGAATTTCTTCTGCTCCACGAGAAGCGCCAGTTGAAGGGCCCGGGCCCCGGGGTCGTGGAAAAGTACGACCGGCGGACGCTCACCGGGGCGCTGGCAAAACTCTTCGAGTCACTTTTCGAGCCCTGATATGAACGTGCTCGTCATCGGATCCGGCGGCAGAGAGCATGCGCTGGTCTGGAAGCTCGCACAGAGCCCTCGCGTGGACAGGATCTACTGCACGCCGGGGAATCCGGGGATCGCCGGACTCGCGCTCCCTTTCCCGGCGGAGAGCGGAAATTTTCCCCGGCTGATCGGAGAAGCACGGCGGCTGGAGATCGGCCTGACGGTTGTCGGACCCGAGGGGCCCCTTGCCGCCGGAATCGTGGATGCATTCAGGGAGGCGGGTCTCGTCATATTCGGTGCGACCCGGCGGGCGGCTGAACTGGAGTGGAGCAAGGCGTTCGCGAAGGACTTCATGAAGCGCCATTCAATCCCGGGTGCCTCATACAGGACGTTCCATCCGGGGGAAGATGGCGAAGCGCGGAGCTACATCCGTTCCTGTCCACTTCCGCTGGTGATCAAGGCGGACGGGCTGGCGGCGGGGAAAGGAGTCATTGTCTGCCAGTCGCGCGATGAGGCTGTGCGAGCGCTCGGGGAGATAAGCGATCCCTCGTCGTTCGGGGACGCCGGAAGCACCGTCGTCGTCGAGGAATTCATGGAGGGGGAGGAAGCGTCGGTGTTCGCGGTGACCGACGGCGCCCGGTTCGTCACACTTGCCCCGGCACAGGATCACAAACGAGCCTTCGACGGCGACACGGGAAAGAACACGGGAGGGATGGGGGCGTATGCGCCGGCCCCCCGCGTGACCTCCTCGTTGATGGCCGCTATCGGGGAGAGAATAATCGGGCCCACGCTGAGGGGGATGGCGGAAGAAGGGAGGCCTTATACGGGCTGCCTCTACGTCGGGCTGATGCTGACCCCGCAGGGACCGAAGGTCGTGGAATACAACTGCAGGTTCGGCGACCCCGAGACGCAGGTCGTTCTCCCGCTCTATGAGGGGGACCTGGCGGAACTCCTGGTGGCCTCGGCTTCCGGGAATGTCAGGGCCCCCTCAACGCCGGTCCCGGCAGTGGGATCTGCGGTGTGCGTCGTCCTTGCCTCGGGCGGCTACCCCGGTGCGTACGAGACCGGCAAAACGATTACCGCGCCCGGGGCGGATGAAACTCCCCGCGGCGTGATACTTTTCCACGCCGGGACGGGACGTGGGCCGGGCGGTTCACTCGTCACCGCGGGAGGTCGCGTGATCGGCGTGACGGCGGTGCGGCCCGAAGGGGGAATGGCGGAGACAATCGCCGCGGCATACGATGCGGTCGGGAGAATATCGTTCGAAGGGATGCACTTCAGGCATGACATAGGGGCCAGGGCTGCAGCAAAACCGTAGAGCACATAGGAAAGGAGCAGTTGCATGAAAATACTCGTCACCGGAGGCGCGGGGTTTATTGCCTCGCACATCGTGGATGCATACATCAAGCTCGGGCACAGCGTCAGCGTGATAGACAACCTCTCTACGGGGCGGAAAGAAAACCTCAATCCGCAGGCGGGTTTCCACGAGCTCGACATACGGGATGCCCCCGCCGTCAGGCGTCTCTTCGCCGAAGGCGGGTTCGGGGTGGTGAATCATCACGCGGCGCAGATTGATGTCCGCCGGTCCGTCGCTGATCCGGTCAATGACGCGTCGGTGAACCTTCTCGGGGCACTGACCATCCTGGAATCGGCTGTCGTCTCGGGCGTCCGCCGGGTGATATTCGCATCCAGCGGGGGGGCGATTTACGGCGATCAGGACTTCTTTCCGGCGGACGAATCGCACCCGACCCGCCCCATCTCCCCCTACGGTGTTGCGAAACTCGCGACGGAGGAGTACCTCTACTATTACCGGGCGGTCCACGGTCTGGGCTCGGTCTGCCTCAGGTATGCAAACGTCTTCGGCCCGCGCCAGAACCCGGAAGGGGAGGCGGGTGTGGTGGCGATTTTCGCTTCGAAGATGCTCAAGAAGGAGGAGCCGGTCATCAACGGGGACGGTACGCAGACACGCGACTATGTCTACGTCGCGGATGTCGTCCGCGCCAACGTCCTGGCGCTCGGCTACAACGGGTCGGGGATATTCAATGTGGGGACGGGAAAGGAAACGGACGTCAACCGCCTGTTCACCTCTCTCAAGTCCGCGACGGGCGCCGCATGCCCGGAGCGCCATGCGGAAGCCAAGCGCGGTGAGCAGCTCCGGAGCGTCCTGGATAATTCCAGGATAAGGAAGGAGCTCGGCTGGGCCCCGACCGTTTCACTGGATGAAGGGATCGCCACGACCGTGGAATTTTTCCGCCGCCGGGCGGCTCATGGCGCGTAGTCCCGTTGCCATGGAGAAGCTCCTCTCGGGGGACCGGGTTGCGGTCGCCCGGGCGATCTCCGTGGTGGAAAACGGGGAAGGGGAGGCCCGCGCGCTCCTCCGCTCTCTCTTCGCCCGGACAGGGCGGAGCTACCGTATCGGCATCACCGGTCCTCCGGGGGCGGGGAAGAGTACGATCACGAGCAGGCTCGCGATGCACTACCGTGAACGGGGGCTCGGGGTCGGGATCATCGCCGTCGATCCGACGAGTCCTTTCAGCGGCGGGGCGCTGCTCGGCGACCGTGTGAGGATGGGGGACGTCGAGACCGACACGGGGGTGTTCATACGGAGCATGGCTTCGCGTGGGAGTCTCGGCGGGCTGAGCAGGACGGCCGTCGAAGCCGCCGACGTGCTCGACGCAGCCGGGAAAGATATCATACTCATGGAGACCGTCGGTGTCGGTCAGTCGGAACTGGATATCGCCGGGGCCGCAGACACCACGGTCGTCGTGCTGGTCCCCGAGTCGGGGGATTCCATTCAGGCGATGAAGGCCGGGCTTATGGAGATCGCAGATTTCTTCGTCCTGAACAAGGCGGACCGTGCGGGGGCCGAACAGGCCGTGATGTCGATCCAGATGATACTGCATTTCAGGGAAGCCGCCGACTGGAACCCCTCGGTCCTGAAGGCGACAGCGAGCACGGGGGCGGGGATCACGGAGATCGCGGCGCTGATCGAAGAACACCGCGCGCATCTCGAGAGGAGCGGGGCGCTCGCACAGAAACGTCGGAAGAGAATCGCACGGCGGATCACCGACCTGGTGAGTGAAACCCTCCGGGTCGATTTCTGGTCCCCCGAAAGGAAGGCGATGCTCGAGGGGAGGATGGATGCGGTCATGCGGATGGCCTCTTCCCCTTATGACGTTGCCGATGAGCTTGTCGATCATTTCAAATCACGTTGACTGATCCGGAGGAGAAGGCTATGGAGTTTCGACCGTCGGAAAGCCAGGTTGCCGTTGCGAAGACCGCGAGGGAATTTGCGGAGAACGAGATGCGCCCCGTTGTCATGAACCATGACGAGTCGCAGGAATTCCCCTTCGAAATCGTCCGGAAGCTCGGCGAGCTTGGATTCATGGGGATGACGTGGCCGGAGGAACTGGGGGGGGCGGGGCTCGGCGACCTGGAGGCCGTTGCGGTGATCGAAGAGCTCGCGCGCGTTGATCCCTCTGTCGCGCTCACGGTTGCATCACACAACAGCCTCTGCACGGGGCATATCATGCTCTTCGGCAATGATGCCCAGAAGAAAAAATACGTCCCCGACCTTGCGTCGGGGAGGAAGCTTGGTGCGTGGGGACTGACGGAACCGGGCTCCGGGAGCGATTCGGGCGGGATGAGGACCACGGCGAGGCGGGAGGGGGACGGCTGGGTCCTGAACGGGAGCAAGACATTCATCACGCAGGGTTCCGTCGGCGCGACGTATGTCGTCATGGCTGTCACCGGTCCCGGGGAGGGGAAGAAGGGGATCTCCGCATTTATCGTCCCCGCCGGACTCCCGGGGTTCACGATCGGGAAGAAGGAAAACAAGCTCGGGATGCGGTCAAGCGACACCGCAACCCTCTTGTTCGACGATGTCGCTCTCCCCGGCGAGAACCTCCTGGGGAGTGCCGGCGCCGGTTTCAGGCAGGCTCTCACCGTCCTCGACGGCGGTCGCATAGGGATCGCCGCACTTTCGGTCGGTATCGCGCAGGGAGCGCTGGACGCGAGCATCGCCTATGCAAAGGGGAGGCGTCAGTTCGGCAAGGCGCTTGCGGAATTCCAGGCCATACAATGGAAGATCGCCGGCATGGCGACGGAGATCAATGCCGCGAGACTCCTGACCCACCGGGCCGCCTGGCTCAAATCCCGAGGGGACCCCTTTTCGCTCGCCGCATCGCAGGCAAAATACTTCGCAAGCGAGGCGGCGGTGCGGGCTGCGAACGAGGCCGTCCAGATACACGGCGGGTACGGGTTCATCAAGGAGTATCCCGTTGAGAAGTTTTACAGGGACGTCAAGCTCATGACGATCGGCGAGGGGACATCCGAAGTCCAGAAGATGATCATCGCGAGACACCTGCTCCAGGGGTGACCGGCGGGAAGGATTCCGCGCAAGGAGGGGATGAATGGCGCTTATCGGTTCCGAGTTGCAGAAATCTGCGGCCCACGCAAGGAACGAGGAACATCTGCAGTCGCTCTTGAACCATCTCAGGACGCGCCAGGATGCGGTCCGGCAGGGAGGCGGGAAGGCGGCGATGGAGAAACAGAGGAAGAGCGGGAAGATGAGCGCCCGCGAACGGATCGAGCGTCTGATCGATCCGGGGAGCCTGTTCCTTGAAATAGGCCTCTTTGCCGCCTGGGAGATGTACGAAGAATACGGGGGAGCCCCCTCTGCGGGGACCGTTTTCGGCATCGGCAGGATCCACGGGCGGGAGTCCGTCATCGTAGCCAACGACGCTACGGTGAAGGCCGGGGCGTGGTTTCCCATGACCTGCAAGAAGAACCTCCGCGCCCAGGAGATCGCGATCGAGAACAGACTTCCGATTATATATCTCG
>DASVIU010000277.1:0-4122 GCA_036386275.1 Bacteroidota bacterium
GAAGGCGCGCTTGTCGAGGCCGTCCGCCAGGGGGCCAGCGACGTTCATATCCTCGCGAAAGAGGGGAACCGGACGGAGTTCTGGTTCCGCGTGGACGGCGCGCTCAAGCTGTGGCACGTGCAGGACAAGACAATGCCGGAGGCGGTCGCGGCGGTCGTGAAAGACCGGTCGAAGAACGTCGACCGTTTCGAACGCGAGATGTCGCAGGACGGGTTCATCCAGCGCGCCATCGACGACACGATGATACGTTTCCGCGTTTCGATCATGCCGATCGTCGGCATCGAGTACCGGCACAAGTTCGAGAGCATCGTCATCCGCGTCCTCGATGACCGCAAGGTCATCACCGACCTGAGCAAGCTGGGGCTTATGGGACCGGCGAGGACGTTTTTCGACAAGGCGATCAGCAAACCCCAGGGGATCGTCATCCTGACGGGGCCGACGGGAAGCGGCAAGAGCACGACGCTAGTTGCCGCGCTCCACCAGGTCATTGATCCGACGCTGAACGTGCTGACCGTCGAGGACCCGGTGGAGTACATCATCAGGGGAGCGCGGCAGCTCAAGATCGGTCCGAAGATGAACTTCGACATGGCCATCCGCGGGATCCTCCGGCACGACCCTGACATCGTGCTTGTGGGCGAGATGCGCGATAAGACCACGGCGGAGATCGCGATCAAGCTCGCGAACACCGGACACCTGACGTTCTCCACGCTTCACACGAACGACGCCCCGAGCGCGGTGAGCCGTCTCTACAAGATGGGGATCGAACCGTTCCTGATCGCCTACGCGATCAACATCATCGTGGCCCAGAGGCTGATCCGGACCCTCTGTTCGGCCTGCAAGCGCCCGGTGCCCAAGAACGAGATCGATCACGAAACGTACATAAAATTCGGCTTTCCGCCGGAGGACCTGGACAAGATCACGGTATTTGAAGCGGCCGGGTGCGACAAGTGCAACGGCGGTTACAAGGGGCGCGCCGCGATTCACGAGGCCCTGTACTTCACGAGGGAGATCCGGAACCTCATTGTCCGTTCCGGTGAAGAAGTGGACGAGGAGTCGGTGAGGGTGCAGGCGACCAAGGACGGGATGTGGGATCTTCGGCGTGCCGGCATCGAGCGCATCAAGCTCGGCCAGACCACGCTGGAGGAAATTGCAGCGGCGACGACGGCCGACTGACGTGGGCAGTCCCGCAATCGGAGGGAGTGGAATATGAATCTCGGTCAGATGATGATGGTCATCGGGGCGATTGTGATGCTCGGGGTGTTGATCCTGAACACGAATTCCACGATTTACCAGACAAACGACATCATGTACACGAGCGAATTCGGCGTTACCGCGATATCGCTCTCGACGTCGCTTGCCGAGGAAGCAATGGGAAAAATGTTCGACAAGGTGGTGGCCGATTCCAATGCCGCCGCGCTCATTGATTCGACGCTCCTCACACTTCCGGGATCTCTCGGTCCGGATGCCTCGGAGAACGAGAGCTACCGCGGCTATCCCGTCGGCAGCGGCAAGAAGGACTTTGATGATTTCGATGATTTCAACGGACTGAACCTCTGCTTTCACAGCGAGGTCCCCGCGGATATTGACGCGACGCCCGGATATCTCCAGGTGATCGTCCCCGGGATACGCGCCAAGTACTATGTCTCGTGTACGGTGACGTACGTCAACCCCCCCAATCTCGATGCCCCCTACGCGGTCAGGCAGACATGGCACAAGAAGATGACCGTGACCGTGACAAGCCCTTCGGCCACGGGCGTCACGGGAAAGCCCGACACGCTCGCCTACCCGGCCATCATGAGCTACTGGAATTGACCCCTCCGGGTCGGAAGGGAGAGACTGAATGTCCGTAATGCTCGATCTCATAGGCTCCGTGATCATCGCGGGGTTTGTCATACTCATGGGGCTCCGGCTGAACGAAACAATCTCCGGGAGCGCCGACGCGTCGATGGCCGGCCTGAACGTCCAGCAGTCAATGGCGGACCTCGTCCAGGACCTCGAATCCGATTTCCGCAAGATCGGGTACAATCTTCCCGACCCGAGGCTGAGCATCGGGATCGCGGACACGAACCATATTAAATTCTACGCGGACCTCTATCACAACGGCACGATCGACAGCGTGGAGTGGTTCACCGGCCCGGTTCTCACGACTCTCCCGAATCCGAACATCCGGGTCCTCTTCAGGAAGTTCAACGGCGACGATGCGCTGGGGGCCGCCGGCCTCGGGGTGACGCAGTTCTATCTGCGCTACTTCAATGCAAAGGGGGACACCGTCCACCCGCTCGATGCTCTCCGCTACAGCCAGATCTGGACGATCGAGATCTCGCTGCGTGTGGAGAGTCCGTACAAGGTTCAGGACGCCGTGAACCCGGACAACAGCCAGTTCGCCGCGGCGTACTGGCGGCAGACTCGCCTTTCGTCACGCAACATCAAACGACACGGATCATAAGGGGGGCGCTATGGGGAGGTCAAGCATCATTTACGTGATAGGGTTGACACTGATCGTGGGAATGGTGCTCAACAACATTACCCGCAACAGCGTCAGCTCGATGGACACCTATTCGACCTACTACGGGTCGACGCAGGTCCATAACATCGCGGTGTCCGTCGCAAATGTCGGGACGCAGTATCTTCTCAACTACAGCGTCTTCCCCTCGAACTTCGGCACCGATTTCTTCGGGGGGCACGATTCGGTCATCTATTTCAACAACACGCCGCAGCCGCTCTGGGTCACACTCCGGAGCGTCGCGTGGACAAACATGTCCGACCAGAACGGGGTCACATTCCGTGACACCGTGGAGGGCGTCTTCAAGCACGTCCAGTTCGCCAAGTTCAGCTGGTTTACCGAGACGGAGACCAACGGTTATGTCGCGCCTGACGGGACCAACGGACCGTATCACGGACAGAACGACTGGAAGATTACGGGCGACTCCGTGTACGGTCCCGCGCACACGAACGGGAGGTTCCATCTCGACGGGACGCCGTATTTCGACCAGAAACTGACCGCCGCACTTGCGGCACAGCTCGGTCCGACAGGGAGCCCCACATACAACGGCGGGTACGAGTGGGGTGTCCTTGCGAAGCGTCCCAGCATGGCGAATCTCCAGACCAATCTCACGAACGTCGCGACGCTCGGCGGCGGCATCTTTGACCAGACCTCCGGAATGAACGACGTCGCACTGACATTCATCAACGACCAGGTCCGGGTTCAGATCCCCGCGAACGGGAGCATCCGTGACACGACGATGGCGATCGCCGCACTTGCGCCCAATGGTGTCATCGTCGTCAAGAATGCGGACCTCCGGATCAAGGGGACGTACAATGCAGATCTCACGGTCGCTGCATTCGGAAGTTCCGGAGCCGCAACGAACAAGGGGAATGTCTGGATCGACGGGGATGTCGTCGCGAAAACGAGCCCTGTCGGAAATCCCGCCTCGACCGATATGCTCGGGATCGTGGCGGGACGCATGGCGTACATTACCGAAAATGCCACACGCAGTGCTTCGTCGGTCCTCAACATACAGGCCACGGTTTACTGTCAGACCGGTGAATTGACCGCCGAAAACTTCTGGAACATACCGGTGAGCGGGAGAGTCAACCTCTTCGGCGGGGTCACGCAGACCAGTGCCGGAAGCCTCGGGTTGTTCAACCCGGGTCCCCCTCTCCAGTTCCTGAACGGATTTGCGTACAGTATCAGGAACGATCCGAGGTTCGACCACCAGCAGCCTCCTTATTTCCCGTATTCGGACAGCTTCGAGATGGTCTCATGGTGGGAGAATTGAAGAAATCCTGCTTTTCACAAGGGTTTATGAACACTCATAATACATTCATTTTTATGCCATTGCCCGCCGGCAATGAAGTCTCTACTTAGATGACGGGCAGTGAGCTTTGTCCCGGTTTGACTTGTTGACAATGGATTCATCATTGGATATATTCATGACTAGTTTTCGGTTCAATCATTCGTCAAATCTCGCGATATGATAGAGACTGCGATACGAACACTACAGGAAATCTCCGGAGCCATCCCTGACACCGTGCCGGGGATGGAGAGGCAGATGCTTATCGGCGACCTTCTGACCAAGCAGTCGCCGGCGGAGCGGACTGCGCTCCGGAAACTGATGGACA
>DASVIU010000278.1:0-3078 GCA_036386275.1 Bacteroidota bacterium
ATGATGACGGGGACCGGCGACTTGCGGCGTATCTCTTTCAGGATGTCCACGCCGTCGGCATCGGGGAGACCCAGATCGAGGATCACCGCTTCCGGCCGTTCCGTTCGGGCGCGGTCAAGTCCCTCCTTTCCGTTTGCCGCCTGGTGGACCCTGAAGCCGTTCGATTCCAGCGTAAGCCTGAGAAGACGACGAATCTGCGGCTCATCCTCGATGACAAGGACCGAAGGTAATGTGCCCGCCGCGCTCATTGCGATTCAGGAATGGGATATTTCTCAAGCGGGAGACGTATCACGAACCGGAGCCCGCCGCCAGCACGGTTCTCGGCTTTGATTGTTCCCCTGTGGGCTTCGACGAAACCGCGTGCGATGGAGAGTCCAAGCCCTGTCCCACCCGTCTTGCTCCCGGGGACGCGGAAGAACTTGTCGAACACTTTTTCCAGCACGTCGGGGGGCAACCCGGGACCGTTGTCGTCAACGGTGATCTCGCACTCGTTGCCGTCGCCGGACGCACTGACGCGAATTTCCGAACCCGCCGGCGTGTACAACGACGCATTGAGAAGGAGATTCGTAATGACCTGTTCCATCAAGGCAAAATCGATCTTGACGAGGAGGATATCGGACGGCGTGTCGATCTCCATGCGATAACCCGAGAGCTCCGCCGCGGTCTTCCCGACAGCGGAGTTGATCAGATCGCGGACATCACACCAGTCGAGTTTCGGCCTTATGAGGCCCGATTCCAGCCGGGTCATATCCAGCAGGTTCTCCACAAGCCTGTTCAACCGGCCCGCCGCTTCGTGGATCTCACCGATGAGCTCGCGGCGGGTCTCGGGCTGCTCCGCAACCCTTTCGTCGAGAAGATTCTCGGACGTCCCTATGATCGCCGAGAGGGGGATGCGCATTTCGTGGGAGATCGAGTTGAACAGTGTCTTGTAGAGCCGCTCGGATTCCTCGACGACAACCGCCTTCTTCGTGATCTCGTTCAGAGTCTCACGTTCGATCGCGGAGGCGACCTGGCGGATGAAATTCTCCAGCAGCGTCTCCTGATCGATCGTGAGCTTGTTCTCTCCCTTGAGCCTGACGCCGAGGACCCCGAGGGGGTAGCGTGGACCGGACATGGGATAGTAGGTGGCTGTCGCGGAGGGGAGCGTGTCGGTGAACCTCCCCGCCTGCTTCTCGTTCCAGTACACCCATGCCGCTACCCCGAGCTCTTTCTCGCTGACCGCCAGCGTGCTCGCAGGGTGAGGAGCAGTAAATATGTCGCCATCGGTCTGTCCGAGGCAGAGAACGACGTCGGCGTTGAAAAATTTTTTGATGTTGGCGATCGCCGCCTCGGCGACGGCATCCTTGGTCCGCGCCAGCGAAAGGTCCCTCGAGAGCGTGTACAGGGCAACCGCCCTCTCCTCCCTGAGGCGAACCGCCCGCTCCTGCGCGCGCGTCCTCGAGGTGAGCACGCCCAGGACAAGAGCGATGCAGAAATACATGAGCAGCATCAGTATGTCTGGAACGTGGCTTACGGAGAACGTGAAGACCGGGGGGATAAACAGGTAGTCCCACACAATCGCGCTCAGCGTGGCCGCCAGCAGGACGGGACCCATCCCGAACCGGAGCGGGAGGAGAGCCACCGTGAACAGCAGGACGAGCGAGACCGTCTGGTACTCGATGATGTTCGCGAAGGGGAAGCAGGCGGCGGCGACAAGGAGCGGGATGGCGCCGGCACCGATGTACTGGCGCACCCCCGAATGGGCCTCCAGCAGGCTCGCGAGGCGCCGTTCGGGCTTCGTCTCACCCTCCCCTCCGATGACATGAACATCCAGATCGCCGCTTTTGTTGATCAGCTCCTGGAGGAGCCTCGCGGACTTCTGGAACGTCCCCTGCCGGGGCTTGCCGATCAGGATCTGTGTGCAGTTTTCCTGGCGGGCCACTCGGATGAGAGCGTCGCCCACGTTCTCGTCCGCAGTCGAGACAATCTCGGCTCCCAGTTCGCGCGCCAGTTTTATGTTCTTTGCCAGGAGGTCGTTTTCGGTGGCACTCGGGGTCGCAGACGATTCGACATGCACGGCCACCCAGGAGGCATCCTGAGTGAAAGCCATCCTTCGCGCCCACCGTATGAGGTGGACCGAATGGGGGCTCCCGCTCATCCCTACCAGCAGCCGCTGGCCGGATTTCCATGGACCCTGGATCCGGTTCGTCCGCATGTAGTCGCGGAGCTGCCGGTCAACCCGCTCCGCGGTGAGGCGGAGAGACATCTCACGCAGGGCGGTGAGATTGCCGATGCGGAAAAAGCTCTCGATCGCGCGTTTCGAACGATCGGGGGTATAGACCTTTCCCTCGGCCAGCCGGGCGAGGAGCTCGTCGGGAGAAATGTCGATCAGCGAGACTTCATCGGCACGCTCGAGGATCGAATCCGGAACAGTCTCCCTGACGATCGTTCCCGTAATCTGCGCCACCGCATCGGCCCTGCTCTCGAGATGCTGGACGTTGAGCGTCGAATAGACGTCGATGCCGCAGTCGAGGAGCTCCAGGACGTCCCTGTAGCGTTTCGTATGCCTGGATCCCGGCGCATTTGTATGTGCGAGCTCGTCGACGAGAACCAGTTTCGGCTTCCGGGCGAGTATCGCATCCAGGTCCATCTCTTCGATCTGCGTCCCCCTGTATTCCACAATCTTTCGGGGGAGGATTGTGAGACCTTCCAGGAGTGCTTCGGTCTCGCGGCGGCCGTGCGTTTCCACAAACCCCACGACCATATCGATCCCGTGGGATTTCGCATCGTGGGCCGCCTTGAGCATGTCGTATGTCTTCCCCACGCCGGCGGACATGCCGAAGAATATCTTCAGCTTTGCCTTCGACCGGTTCTCCTCCGCCCGCTTGATGGCATGCAGCAGGGCGTCGGGATCGGGGCGATTGTCTTCGAGAGAGGCCATGGGAGACGTGGGTGATGATTATCTGCGGGAGCGCCAGGGAGGAGCACGCCGCACGGGGTCGCCGCAGGCTGACAGTCACGCCGAGTTAAGACGGGGCCAACTGGTGAACGACGCGCCTGAGATGTTGGACGTAAGCCGGATTTACGATAGACAAAAAG
>DASVIU010000279.1:0-2343 GCA_036386275.1 Bacteroidota bacterium
GAAGGAGCTCGTGAATGAGAACGAGGAGGCCGGGTACCATGAAGTGAGGTTTGACGGAACGGGGCTCGCGTCAGGCGTCTACTTTTATCGTCTGCAGGCGGGAAGTTTCGTGGAAACAAAGAAGCTGACGCTTTTGAAATAGTCATTGCGAGTGGCAGTCATTGCGAGACTGAATCCACGGCAGGCCGTGGTTTGTGGTTGAGATGAACCGGAGACATGAATACTGAGACGGTTCATTAGCAGCGCAGGGGCTGTCATTGCGAGCGGAGCGAAGCAACGAGGCGCCACGAAGCAACCAGTTGAAACAGCCCCGCGGAATTCTTCTCTTCGACGTCCCGCAGGTCTTTGGCGAGATCATTCAGATCCCGCAGGTCTTTGGCGAGATCATTCAGATCCCGTCGGTCTTTGGCGAGATCATTCAGATCCCGCCGGTCTTTGGCGGGACGTCCTGCATCGTCCTCACGCCGGCAGAGTGACTTTCGGAAGATGCTGCATCGCCTCCTGCACCAGGCTCTCGGGGTATGCGTAGTCCTCGAGTTTCCCCTGGTGGAATGCATCGTAGGCGCCCATGTCGAAATGGCCGTGCCCCGAGAGATTGAATGCGATCACCTTCTTCTTTCCGTCGGCGCGGCACAGCAGGGCCTCGTCGATTGCCGCGCGTATCGCGTGCGCCGACTCCGGTGCGGGGATCACCCCTTCGGCGCGGGAGAAAGCCACCGCTGCCTCGAATGTCTCGATCTGATTGACCGATCGCGCTTCAACGTCTCCGTGGTCCACAAGCGCGCTGACGCTTGGTGCCATCCCGTGGTACCGGAGCCCTCCGGCATGGATCCCGGGAGGCATGAATGTGTGGCCGAGCGTATGCATCTTCACGACGGGAGCCATCGCTGCGGAGTCGCCGTAGTCGAATGTGTATTTCCCTTTTGTCAGGCTGGGGCACGACGCCGGCTCGACGGCGATGAGCCGGGTCCGTTTTCCCTGAGTCAGGTTCCTGTGGAGAAACGGGAACGCAAACCCCGCAAAATTGGACCCCCCCCCGGCGCAACCGATAACGATGTCGGGGTATTCCCCTGCCATCTCCATCTGTTCGAGCGCTTCGAGCCCGATGACCGTCTGGTGCAAGAGCACATGTCCCAGCACGGATCCGATCCCGTATTTCTTTGTCCCCCCCGATGTCGCGGCTGCCTCCACGGCCTCCGAGATCGCGATCCCGAGTGAACCCTGCGAGTCAGGATCGTCAGCGAGGACTTTCCTCCCGTAGTTGGTGTGCATGCTGGGGCTGGCGAAGACC
Source organism: Bacteroidota bacterium (assembly GCA_036386275.1). Taxonomy (GTDB): domain Bacteria; phylum Bacteroidota; class Ignavibacteria; order UBA10030; family UBA6906; genus Fen-1273. The sequence goes on from DASVIU010000279.1 coordinate 1,292, forward strand.
TTCGAGCCGTAGTTCTCCATAACCACCCGGCGGTAGGGCTTCTGATGGTACGAGACCTTGACCATGTAGACTTCGAGGTCGATGTCGAAAAAATTGCATGCCATCGCGAGCGCCGTCCCCCACTGTCCGGCTCCCGTCTCGGTGGTCATGGCTTTCGTCCCCGCTTCCTTGTTATAGAATGCCTGCGCCACGGCGGTGTTCGGTTTATGGGACCCGACGGGGCTGGCACCTTCGTACTTGTAATAAATATGCGCTGGCGTTCCCAGTGCCTTCTCGAGCCTGACAGCCCGGCACATCGGTGTCGGCCGCCAGAGCCTGTAGATATCCCTGACGGGTTCAGGGATCTCTATCCACCGTTCCTTGCTCACCTCCTGCGCGATGAGGCTCATCGGGAAAAGGACGTTCAGAAAATCCGGCGTGACTGGCTGAAGCGTTCCCGGGTGGAGTACCGGCTGCGGGGGGACCGGCATGTCGGCGTTGATGTTGTACCACGCTTTCGGTACCTTTGATTCGTCGAGAAGAAATCTGGTTCGATCGCTCATGCGCTACCTCCATTGTTGGAAAAATGTCGTTACTTTCCATGGGAATTCCAAGTCACGCCCGTAAAAAAGAGGCTCCCCCCCGGCTGGACATCCGCGAGCGCATCCTTCTGCACCAGGTGCACCCGGCGAAGCTTGCCATTGACTGGGGAACGGGTCTGATTGCGGCGTGGCTTTTCTGGGATCACAGGCTTCCCGCTGCGCTGATCGTCGGGTTCCTCCCTTCCATCCTCATCTCGATCTACCTGATCCTTCGTGTGGACCTGTCGCCTTATAAGGAGACCCGTCTTGGCCGGTATTTCGTGTCGCCACTTACGCGCCCGGGCGATCCGGTCCGGTTGTTCGGGCTCATCGTCCTGTGGACTGGGGCGTGGTTCAACAGCATCCTGGCGGCGGCCGCGGGACTGGGGATCATCATCTTCGGCTGGGGAAAAGGGTTGCTCGTCAAAAAACGCGGGCGGACGCCCCCGCCGCGCCGGTCATGACAGTTCCACCTTCCGGTCCGCTGGTTCC
>DASVIU010000280.1:0-1909 GCA_036386275.1 Bacteroidota bacterium
GTCCATGTGGCTCGAACTCCTCCGTGAATTCTTTCAGGATCTGAAGGCCCAGCGCACGCGGGCGATACTCACGATCGTCGCGATCACGTGGGGGACCGTGGCCGTGGTGCTCCTGATGTCCTTCGGCGAAGGGCTGGGAACCCAGATGGAGAACGGGCTCGTCAACGCCGGAAACAGAATCATGATACTCTACGGTGGAGAGACGGGAAAGCAGTACGAGGGGATGGCGAAAGGACGCAAGATCAGGCTTCTGGAGGAGGACGCGTCGATGCTCCGGGAGGCGATCCCGGCCATTGCAATGATAAGCCCCCAGTACAGGAACTCTGTCACGCTGACCCGGGGCAAATTCACGACGACGACGGAATGTGAGGGGGTGAATCCCCTCTTTGAGGAGATGCGCCGCATGTACCCCGCCGCCGGGGGACGGTTCCTGAACGATGCGGATGTCGTCCAGCAGCGCCGGTCGCTCGTTCTGGGGGGGAAGATCGCCGAGGAAATATTCGGGAAGGAATATCCGGTCGGACAGATCATTTCCATCGACGGGGTCCCGTTCACGGTGGTCGGCCTGCTCCAGAAGAAGCTGCAGACCGCGATGAACAACGGTCCCGATGACCAGAGGGCGATCGTTCCGTATTCCACGTTCCGGACGATGTACGGCTACGAGCATGTCAACTCTCTTGTTGTCCGCCCCGGGGATCCCTCGCGTCAGGAGGAGCTCAAAGAGGAGATTTTCCGCGTCCTCGCGCGGAAATACCATTTCGATCCCACGGATGAACGGACACTCTTCATCTGGGATTTCATCGAAGCGGAGAAGATCGGACAGAAAATCGCACTTGGAGTGACGATATTCCTTGGATCGGTCGGGCTTCTCACGCTCCTCATTGCCGGCGTGGGTGTTGCGAACGTGATGTATGTTGTCGTGAAAGAACGGACGCACGACATCGGCGTCAAAATGGCCCTGGGTGCCCGGAAGAGCTACATCCATATGCAGATAATCTTCGAAGCGCTCTTACTTTCATTCTTGGGGGGGGCGATCGGGACATTGATCTCCGTTGCGGTTGTAGGTGTGGTCAGGCTCATCCCATCCGACGGCGAGATCGGGGCCATGCAGTTTCTCGGAAAGCCGGTCCTCTCGGCCACGATCATCCTCCTCACCGCCGGCATCCTTGCGGCGATCGGCCTTCTGGCCGGTTTCTTCCCCGCCCGCAGGGCTGCGGCAGTCGATCCGGTCGAGTCCCTCCGGTACGAGTGACTCCCTCCCCTTGATTAGCTCGATTCCGGTTGCTAAATTACAGTTTATGATTCCTCGAAGGAGCGGAGAGTGAAGCGCCTGATACTCTGCGTCTCATTTTTTGTGGTTATCGCCTGCGCATTTGCACATGAGGGGGGTGGCGGGGACGCAACATACGTTCCGGTCACCAGGTTCGATCCCGCCCGGGACGCGGCGAATGATATCCGCCTTGCCGTCACCGAGGCCCGGACCTCGGGCCGCCGGGTGCTTCTGGATGTCGGAGGGGACTGGTGCATCTGGTGCCGCCGGCTGGATACGCTCTTTACGGCCCACAGGGAGCTGGTAGAGTACCGGGATGCGCACTACGTGGTTGTGAAAGTGAACTGGAGCAAAGAGAACAAGAACGAGGGCGTCCTCTCCCGCTATCCTGCTGTGAGCGGCTATCCCCATCTTTTCGTCCTGGGGAGTGACGGGTCACTGGTTCATTCACAGGACACAGGAGCCCTGGAAAAGGGGAGAGGGCACGATCCGGAGAAGGTGATGGCGTTTCTGAAGAAGTGGGCGCCGTAGTAATAACAACAACAACCAACAGGGAGAGAACATGCGAGGAATACGTGCTGCAGGCATTGTCGCGTTGATGGCTCTTCTCACAGCTCCGCTCGTCCTGGGGCAGGGGAA
>DASVIU010000281.1:0-3933 GCA_036386275.1 Bacteroidota bacterium
CCCCACTCGTTGTCGTACCATCCGAAGATTTTGACCGTGTTCCCCATCGCCATCGTCAGCTTCGAGTCGAATATGCATGAATGCTCGTTGCCGATGATATCCGTCGATACCAGCTCTTCCTCCGTGTACTGGAGGATCCCCTTCATCGGCCCCGCGGCCGCCTTCTTCATTGCCTCATTCACCTGTTCGCGTGTCGCCGGCTTCTTCAGTTGTGCGACAAAGTCGGTGATGGAGGCGTCCGGGGTCGGGACGCGGAGTGAGAATCCGTCCAGCTTCCCCTTGAGCTCGGGGATGACCTTGCCGACAGTCCTCGCCGCGCCGGTTGTTGTCGGGATGATCGACATCGCCGCCGCGCGGGCCCTGCGAAGGTCTTTGTGGGGGAGGTCGAGGAGCCGCTGGTCGTTGGTGTATGAATGGATCGTCGTCATGAACCCCTGCTCCAGGCCGAAAGAGTCGTGGAGGACCTTGACCATGGGGGCCAGGCAGTTTGTCGTGCAGGATGCGTTCGAGACGAATTGCTCTTTCCCGGTGAGGACGCTGTCGTTCACGCCCAGGACCACCGTCGCATCGATTTCATCCTTGGCCGGCGCGGTCAGCAGGACCTTTTTCGCCCCGGCGGTGATGTGCGGCTGGAGCTTCTCGCGGCTTGTGAATATGCCGGTCCCTTCGATGATGATTTCGGCACCGAGTTCCTTCCAGGGGAGTTTGGAAGGATCCTTCTCCGCAATGACGCGGTATTTTTTTCCGTTCACAACGATTGCGTTCTCTTCCGCTTTCACTTCCCCGTCGAATATGCCGTGCACGGAATCGTATTTCAGAAGATATGCAAGCGTCTTCGCATCAGTGATATCATTGATCCCGACAACGTTGAATCCCCCCTGCTGCAGCGCTCTCCGGAAGACGAGGCGGCCTATACGGCCAAACCCGTTGATGCCTATATTGATTGCCATACACTACCTCCGTCGTATCAGAAACGTGAATGGAAATGTCGGTCTGCAAGTGGAGCGTTTCACCGAAAATCTTTGTAATGTATCATTATAGCGAACGAATGTCAAGAAAACGGCCCCGTCCGGCGTCCGTCAGCGTGCGATCGCAACCGCACACGCGATTACCGCACCCGCGCCGGCGCGGTGGAGCGCGCCCGCACACGAGCGCATTGTTGCTCCCGTGGTGACGACATCGTCGACAAGAAGGACCGTCCTCCCCGCAACGGCGCGAAGGGCGTGCGGAGGGACGGCGAACGCATCCCGTACGTTTTCACGCCTCTCGCCGTGTCCGAGCGGTGTCTGAGACGTTGTGAAGCGCGTGCGCCGGAGCACGCCGGTGCGGAGCGGGCACCCCGTGACAGCGGAGACTCCCCGTGCGATATGTTCACACTGGTTGAACCCGCGTTCCCGCAACCTCGAAGCGTGCAATGGAAGGGGAACCACCATATCCGATTCCCCCAGCCCCGCCTCGCGTATGCGCTCCCCCAGGACCCGTCCGAATTCCACTCCGATGGAAGTCATCCCCCCGTATTTCAACCGGTGCATCAGCGCGCGCAGGGGTCCCTCGCTCTCGAAATACCACGCCGCGACGAAATCTGAGACCGATTTCTCCTCGCTCAGGCTCGCGAACGCTTCACGGTAGGTGTCGTCCCATTCATCCACGGGGAGGATGGCCCTGAGACATGAGGGGCAGGCGATGGAATCTCCCCGGGGGAGACTCGCGTTGCACGAATGGCAGACAGGGGGAAACACGATGTCGGCGCAAATCCGAAGGAGAGAAGATGGGACCGCGAGAATATCCGTGGACATGGAAGAGGCCTGTGGCCGGTGCGCCGGGAGGGAGCGCCCGGCCTCTGCCTCTCTTACACGAGGGGGGGAGAGAATTGCGAGAGGGTGCGTGGAGGAATGCGAGCGTTGCGGCTATGATGAGCCGTCTTTGGCCGGAGGGTGCGTCCGGGTCCCCTGCGTGCGTGTCGCCATCTCCTCCAGTTTCGCGATCTCATCTCTCAACCCGGCGGCACGCTCGAACTCAAGGTCTCTCGCCGCCCGTTCCATCTCGGTTTGCAGTTCCCCGATCAGGTCTTTCTTCTGCTCCGCAGTCAGGTAGCGAACCACGCTTTCGGCCACGAGGGGCATTTTCGCCCGTTCCCGCCTCGCGTCGCGCGCCGCCTTGACGTCCGCCACCGCCGTAGCCGCCAGAACCTCGTCGATGGTCTTGAACACGCTGGTGGCGGTGATATGGTGATCGACGTTGTATTGCAGCTGCTTCGATCTCCGCCTCCGCGTTTCGTCGAGCATCCGCTGCATCGAACCGGTCACCGTGTCGGCGTAGAGGATGACCAACCCGTTGAGGTTCCGCGCCGTCCGCCCCGCAGTCTGGATCAGGGATCGCTCGGAACGGAGAAACCCCTCCTTGTCGGCGTCGAGTATCGCCACAAGTGAAACTTCGGGAAGGTCGAGTCCTTCGCGGAGGAGGTTCACGCCGATGAGCACGTCGAACTCGCCGAGCCGCAGGTCACGGAGGATCTCCACGCGTGCGAGCGCGTCGACCTCCGAATGGATGTATCGGACCCTGACGCCGATGTCGTTGAGGTAGTCGGTCAGATCCTCGGCCATCCGTTTCGTCAGCGTCGTCACGAGCACCCGCTCGTTCCTCGCCGCGCGGGCGCGGATCTGGGCGATCAGGTCGTCGATCTGGTTCTTCACGGGCCGGATCTCGACCTCCGGGTCGACAAGCCCCGTGGGGCGGATGACCTGCTCCACGATCACCCCCCTGCTCTTTTGAAGCTCGTACTCCGACGGGGTTGCACTAACGAATATCACCTGCTTCACCATCTGCTCCCATTCGTCGAACGTGAGAGGACGATTGTCCAGGGCGGAGGGGAGACGGAATCCGTGCTCGACGAGCGTCAGCTTGCGCGACCGGTCGCCGTGATACATCCCCCCGACCTGCGGCACGGTGACGTGCGACTCGTCGACAACAAGGAGGAAGTCTTTTGGGAAATAATCCAGAAGGCAGGCAGGGCGCGACCCGGGGGGGCGTCCGGCGATATGGCGCGAGTAGTTCTCGATCCCCGAGCAGTAGCCGACCTCCCGCATCATCTCGAGGTCGAACCGGGTCCGCTGCTCCAGCCGCTGCGCCTCGACGAGCTTCCCCCCGGTCCTGAGCTCCGCAAGACGTTCCTCCAGCTCCTTTTCGATCCCCGTCATCGCGCGATCCAGCGTGGCTTTCGAAGTGACGAACTGTTTCGCAGGATAGACCACCTCGTAGTCCGTCTCACCGAGGACTTTCCCGTCGAGCCGGTTGATGTATGAGATCCGTTCGACAATGTCGCCGAAGAACTCGACACGCAGGGCCTCTTCGTTCTCATAGGCGGGGATGACCTCGACGACGTCTCCGCGCACCCGCATCGTTCCCCGGACGAATTCGAAATCGTTCCGGGTGTAGTAGATGTTCAGCAGTTTCCGGAGAAGGTCGTTCCGTTCCAGCTTCTCCCCTTTCCTCACGACAACCACCTGGCTGGCCCACTCCTCGGGCGCGCCGATCCCGTAGATGCAGCTGACCGAAGCAACAACAATGACGTTTCTGTCGCCGCTCAGGAGTGCGCTCGTTGCCCGGAGGCGCAGCCTGTCGATCTCGTCGTTGATCGACGCGTCTTTGGCAATGTACGTGTCGGTGGAGGGGACGTAGGCTTCGGGCTGGTAGTAGTCGTAGTAGCTGATGAAGAATTCCACCCTGTCGCGCGGGAAGAATCGCTTGAACTCACCGTAGAGCTGCGCGGCGAGAGTCTTGTTGTGCGACATCACGAGAACGGGCTTGTCGGCCCCGGCGATGACATTCGAGACCGTGAACGTCTTGCCGCTCCCCGTGACTCCCAGGAGGGTCTGGAAGCGGTCCCCCCGCGCCACGCCTTCTGCGAGCTGGCGGATCGCGTCCGGCTGGTCG
>DASVIU010000282.1:0-3823 GCA_036386275.1 Bacteroidota bacterium
CGCTTCTCCTCCTTCTGGCCGTACTGGTGATGCTTTTCATCCTCCTGCGCCGTCATGCCGCCCATGCGGGGGATGACCTCCTGATCCGTTTCGAAGGGCTTAAAGCGTCGATTGAAACCGTCGACCGTCTTCTGCGCGATGAATCGGCCCGGTCGAGGGAAGCCTCCGAACGATCGGCGCAACAGGACAGGGAGGAGCTTCAACGGGCTCTTCGCTCCAGCGCTGATTCACTTCAGTCCCGGCTCGCCGAGATCGCTTCCCTGCAACGTGGTCAGCTCGATTCGTTTGCAGGCCAGTTGAGTGTCGTGTCGCAGACGACAGGCGAGAAACTCGACAGAGTCCGCGACAGCGTGGAAGGGAAGCTCGAATCCATACAGGCGGACAACAGCCGCCAACTGGAGAAGATGCGGGAAACGGTTGACGAGAAGCTCAAGACAACTCTGGAGCAGCGGCTCGGCGAGTCGTTCCGGCACGTCAGCGAGCGCCTCGAGCAGGTCCAGCTCGGCCTCGGGGAGATGAGAGCGCTTGCGACCGGTGTGGGAGACCTTAAGAAGGTCCTCACCAATGTCAGGACGCGCGGGACATGGGGGGAGATCCAGCTCGGAGCCCTTCTCGAACAGATACTCACCCGCGAGCAGTACGAGATGAACGTGGCGACGAAGGCCGGGAGCAACGACCGCGTTGAGTTCGCCGTGAAATTCCCCGGGCGGGATGATCAGGGTCCCGTGTGGCTCCCCATCGACGCCAAGTTTCCGCAGGAAGACTACCGGCGCATCGTCGAAGCCGCGGAACAGGCCAATCCTGCCCTCCTGGAGGAGTCCGCAAAACAGCTTGAAAACCGGATCCGGCTCGAGGCAAAGTCGATACGGGACAAGTACATCGATCCCCCCCATACGACGGACTTCGCAATCATGTTCCTCCCCACCGAGGGGCTCTATGCCGAAGTGCTCCGCCGGCCGGGACTTACCGAGGAACTCCAGCTCACCTACCGGATCATGATCACCGGGCCGACGACGCTGGCTGCACTGCTAAACAGCCTCCAGATGGGGTTCCGTACGCTCGCCATCGAGAAGCGGTCCGGCGAGGTCTGGGCACTGCTCGGGGCCGTGAAAACCGAGTTCGGGAAGTTCGGCGACGTACTCGAGAAGACGCAGAAGAAACTCCAGGAGGCGAGCAACACGATCGAAAACGCCGCGACGCGTACCAGGCAGATTGAGAGAAAGCTGCGCAACGTGCAGGAACTCCCGGCCGGCGAGGCGGTGAAATTCCTCGGTGAAGATGCAGGGGGGCAGGAGGAGGAGGATGCCGGCGACGGAAAGGAGGGGAGCGCTTGAACGTTGTGACCGATTTCCCTATTTTGGAGTGAATTCTGAACATGCGATGCCCCTGCATTCCCATTCATGATCAACCCGGAGGAACGAACAGTGATCACTCCCCGATTTCCTGCAACGGCGCTTGCCGTCACGCTCGTCATGCTGTACGCCGGTTGCGGCGGAGGCGGTAAGGTCGTCTCCCGTATCGAGCCTGACAAGGCGATCGATCTGAGCGGTGACTGGAACGATACCGATTCGCGCCTCGTCGCTGAAGAGATGATCGGCGATGTCCTCGCGCGCCCCTGGCTCGCCGATTTCAAAGGGGAAAAGAAACGCACTCCCGATGTCATCGTCGGCACTGTCCGGAACCGGACGGACGAGCACATCCAGACGGTCGCCTTCATAAAGAACCTGGAGAAGGAGCTGATCAATTCCGGGCGCGTGACTTTTGTCGCGAACAAAGAGGAGCGGACCGAAGTCCGCGACGAGAGGGCGGACCAGCAGGAGAACGCCACGCGCGAGTCGATGAAGAAGTTCCAGCAGGAGGCGGGTGCCGACTTCATGCTACGCGGCGACATCACCACGATCGTGGACCAGGAGGGAGGGGAGAAGGTGAAGTACTACCAGGTGAACCTCGAGCTTGTCAACATTGAGACAAACAGAAAGGCATGGATCGGGGAGAAGAAGATCAAGAAATACGTCTCGCAGAGCGGAACGAAATTCTGAACCTGACCTTCCCCCCGGGTATCATGCCACTGCTGTCCGGCCTTACGCAGAAAGCGCCCTGGATCGTTCCAGCGGCGCTTTCATTTTTCCTCGTCTCCTGCGGCTCGACATCAGCGTTTTACGCCGGGGTCGAGAACGATATCGCGGGGGGAAAATACATTGCGGCGCTGGAACAGGTCCGGGCGAACCGTCAGGCGTACGGCGACAAGAGCACGGTGCTGTATGATCTTGACGTGGGGCTCCTCTTTCACTACGCGGGGGTCCCCGACTCGAGCAACCTCTATTTCTTCGCGGCGGAGAAGGAGATCGGGGAGCTCTACACGAAGAGCGTCAGTCTTGCCGCCGTCTCAGTCCTCCTCAACGACAATGTCCTGCCCTACGAGGGGGAGGACTTCGAGAAGGTCCTCGTCAACGTCTTTCTTGCACTGAACTACGCGCAGAAAGGAGAGCCCGACGATGCGCTCGTCGAGGCGCGGAAGGTGGACGAGAAGCTCAGGGAGTATTCCAGGCAATACGAGGGAAAGAACAAATACCAGGAGGACGCCTTCATCCGGTACGTGACGGGGGTCCTCTACGAATCGCGCGGCGAGATCAACGACGCCTTCATCGCGTACAGGAAAGCGTTCGAAACATACCGCGTGTATGCAAAGGAATACGGGACCGCGGCCCCTTCGTTTCTTCTGGATGACCTCGTGCGGACCGCGACGTTGATGTCGTTCGACGACGAAGCGGCTTCCTACAGCGCGATGGGGGGGCGGGCCTTCACTCCCGGGGGGGACGCTCCCGGAAGTGTCATCGTCCTCGCATACTCCGGCAGAGGCCCGATCAAACAGGAAGTGCGCCCGAAGGTCAGCATCCCGGATGAGAAGGGGGTGATCCACACGTTCCAGGTGGCCCTTCCGAAGTTCGTCGCGCGGCACCAGCCGGGGAGAAGGTACAGTGTCGATGTTCGCCGGGGAGGGAGTGGAAATCCGGTGAATGCAACGACCGAAGTGGCAGAGGATGTCACGGCAATCGCCGCCCGGACGCTTGAAGACAGGCTCTCTCTCATCTATCTGAAGTCGGGGGGGCGGGCCCTACTGAAGTTCCTTGCCTCGGAGAAGGCGAAGTCGGAGCTGTCCAAAAACAGCGACAGCAAACTCCGGAACTTTCTGGGAAGCCTGGCGGTGGATCTGACGGTGGCGGCGACCGAGCAGGCGGACGTACGCACATGGCGGACGCTCCCTGCGGAGCTCCAGATCGCGCGGCTCGACATTGCGCCCGGCGACTATACTGTGAGCGTCTCGTCAAGCGACGGCAAATACCTCCTGCCGGGAGAACCGGTAAGTGTCCGGGCGGGGAAATCGATATTCCTGATCGTGGATGACGTGAGGTAGCCTATGATCACAACTGCCCCTCTCGATGAAATGTACAGGGTGATCTTCAATGATCACCATGACCCCTTCGCCGTGCTCGGACCACATCTGATCGACGGGGGGCGCCTGGCAATCCGCGCATTCCTGCCGGGCGCGGAAACAGCCTCGGTGATCGCCAAAGCGGGGAAGTTCTCCGGCAAAGAGATCCCGATGGAGAGGGTGCACGAGCTCGGTTTCTTCGAGGTGGTCATACCGGGTTGCAGCGAGGTCTTTCCCTACGAGCTCAGAAAGACCCTCTCCGGGGGGCATGAGGAGGTGTTCCATGACTCCTATTCATACATGCCGACGCTGACTGACGTCGACATCTACCTCTTCAATGCAGGAGATCATCATAGGATCTATGAGAAGCTCGGCGCCCATTACGCGGAG
>DASVIU010000283.1:0-4611 GCA_036386275.1 Bacteroidota bacterium
TATTCATCAACGGCCATTTTTCCAGCGGACTCTCCTCAATACCCGCGTCTCTCCCGGGTGTGAGTGTCGGCAGCCTCGCCGCAGCCCTTGCGCATGATCCCGCGCTGGCAGACCGGTACCTTTCGTCTGCACGGGGAGAGGGGGACACATTCACGGCTCTGAACACGGCGTTCCTCGTTGACGGGGCGTACGTGCGGGTGGACGACGGTGTCACTCTCCAGGAGCCTGTCCATATACTCTCTCTCGCCTCATCCGGCGGCACGCCGCTGCTGGTGCAGCCCAGGCACCTCATCATCGCGGGGAACCGCACCCGGCTGTCGGTTGTCGAGACGTACGGCGGCAAAGATCCCGGAGTGTACCTCACAAACGCGGTCACGGAGATCTTCGTTGGGGAGGGGGGGGGCGTGGAGCACGACAAGCTGCAGATGGAGAATCTGAATTCCTACCACGTGGGGACGACGCTGGTCTCGCTGAAGGGACAGTCGTCGTTCACATCCAACGCCATCAACCTGGGCGGTGCGATCGTGCGGAACAATGTCAACGCGCTGTTCGAGGGGGAAAGAGCAGAGTGTACACTCAACGGGCTGTCGGTCGCCACGGGGACCCAGCATGTGGATAACCACACCGTCATCGATCATGCGACACCGCGCTGTGAAAGCCATGAGCTCTACAAGGCGGTCCTGGACGGTTCCGCCCGGGGGGTGTTTAACGGGAAGATATTCGTGCGGCAGGATGCGCAGAAGACCGACGCGAAACAGACGAACAAGACGCTCCTCCTTTCGGATGACGCGACGATCGATACGAAGCCCCAGCTCGAGATATTCGCCGACGACGTGAAATGCACGCACGGTGCCACGGTCGGCCAGCTTGACGAGGAGCAAGTGTTCTACCTCCGTGCACGCGGTATCGGGGAGACGGAAGCGCGCGATCTGCTGACGTTCGCCTTCGCCACCGACGTGATCAACAGGGTGCACGTCGACGCGCTCCGCGAGAAACTGGACGCCCTTCTTCATACCCGTCTCCGGCAGGGACGGGTAAGCCCGGAGAACTGATGCACACAACAACCGTACATTCCAGCAAGGCCGGCAAGGCCGCCATGGCGAACGACGCCGAGAAGGCCGGCCGGGATCTTCTCGAGCGCTTTGAGGCCATCCGCGGATGCAGGCACCATTTTCCGCTGCTGCGCCGGAGGGTCAACGGGAAGCCCCTCGTCTACTTCGACAATGCCGCCACGAGCCAGAAGCCCCAGGTCGTGATCGACGCGACGCTCCGGTACTACGAGGAAGAGAATTCAAATATCCACCGCGGCGTCCATTACCTGAGCGAGCGCGCCACCCAGGCGTACGAGGGGGTGCGTGTCAAGGTGCAGCACCTGCTGAACGCCGCGCACCAGCGGGAGATCATATTCGTCCGTGGCACCACCGAGGGAATCAACCTCGTTGCGTACAGCTACGGGCGTACTGCGGTAGGGGCAGGGGATGAAGTCCTGATCTCCACGATGGAGCATCATTCCAATATCGTCCCCTGGCAGATCCTCTGTGAGGAGAAGGGGGCAAAGCTCTGCGTCATCCCGATCAACGACAGGGGGGAGATCGAGCTCGCGGAGTATGAAAAGCTGTTGACCCCCCGGACGAAGATCGTGGCATTGACGCACGTGTCCAACGCGCTGGGGACGATCAACCCCGTGAAGACCATGGTGGCGATGGCCCATGCGCACGGCATCCCGGTCCTCCTGGACGGCGCACAGGCGGTCCCCCACATGAAGGTGGACGTCAGGGACCTGGACTGTGACTTCTACGTTTTCTCCGCCCACAAGGCGTTCGGGCCGACCGGCGTCGGGGTCCTCTACGGCGTCACGAAACTCCTCGACGCGATGCCCCCGTATCAGTCGGGGGGGGACATGATAAAATCCGTCACGTTCGAGAAGACGATCTACAACGACCTCCCGTACAAGTTCGAAGCTGGGACGCCGAACATCGGCGGAGGGATCGGCATGGGCGCCGCGATAGATTACATCAATGAAATCGACCCCGCGAGTCTCGCGGAGTTTGAGCATGAGCTCCTGGACTACGCGACAAAGAGGGTTGCGGAAATACCGGGGCTCAGGATCATCGGGACGGCCAGAGAGAAGGCCGCGGTCCTCTCCTTTGTCATCGACGGGATCCACCCGCACGATATCGGCACGATACTGGACGACGAGGGGATCGCCATACGGACCGGCCACCACTGCGCGCAGCCGGTCATGCAGCGGTTCGGCGTTCCCGCCACCGCGCGCGCGTCGTTCGCATTCTACAACACCAAAGAGGAGATCGACGTGTTCCTGGCGGCGCTCCACAGAGTCCGGGAGGTGCTCGGCTGATGTCCGCACTCCGCGATCTCTACCAGCAGGTGATACTCGATCACAACCGCAACCCGAAGAACTTCAGGGTGATGCCGGACGCTACAGGGAGCATCGAGGGATACAACCCCCTGTGCGGTGACCACTACACGGTCTTCGTCAGGATGGAAGGGGACGTCATCGCGGACGTCAGTTTCACCGGCGCCGGGTGCGCGATCTCCAAGGCATCGGCCTCCGTGATGAGCTCCGTGCTCAAGGGAAAGACACTGGTCGAGGCGGAGGGGATGTTCAAGGATTTTCACGCACTTGTCACGGGTGTGGCCTCCTCGGAAGAGGGTATGGAGCGGCTGGGAAAGCTCGCGGCGTTCGCGGGTGTCAGCGAATTCCCGGCCCGCGTGAAGTGCGCAAGCCTTCCCTGGCACACGCTCCACGCGGTGCTGGATGGAAAATCGCGTCCGATTTCAACGGAATGAATGCCATGGACACCGCACCGGAAAGTCGTCAGATAAGCACCATCGAACAGAGCCTCATCGAAGGACAGGTGACCGAGGCGCTCCGGACGTGCTACGATCCGGAAATCCCCGTCAACATCCATGAGATGGGGCTCATCTATGACGTACGAGTGGCGCTCGACGCGGGCGTCCTCATCACCATGACACTGACCTCCCCGTCGTGCCCGGCGGCGCAGTCGCTTCCGCGGGAAATCGAATCGAAAGTGCGCGGGATTCCGGGGGTCACGGCGGTGAAGGTGAACGTCGTATGGGAACCCCAGTGGAACCCCTCGATGATGTCCGAGGCGGCGCGACTCGAACTGGGGATGTAGGAGTGTGCAGGACGCGGCGGTGAAACGACACAGAGGAGGGAAGTGCAATGTCTGAAACCGATACGTACAACCGGCCGGCGATCAGCGAGGAGATCACGCTGACGGAGAAAGCGACCGTACAGGTCTCAAAGGTGAAATCGGAAAACAATATCCCGGCCGAACACGGGCTCCGGCTCGGCGTGAAAGGGGGTGGGTGCTCGGGACTGTCGTATGTTCTGGGGTTTGACGAGAAGCCGACCGAGAAAGACAAGGTGTTCACAATACGCGGCGTGACGGTCTTTATCGACCCGAAGAGCCTGTTCTACCTGAGCGGCACGGTTCTCGATTTCAGCGACGGCCTTAACGGCAAAGGATTTGTCTTCAATAACCCGCAGGCCACGAAAACCTGCGGCTGCGGAAGTTCGTTCGGGGTCTGAGACTCCGCCGGCGGATATATTCACGCACGTCACATTCATCAGAGGAGATATCTTTCATGTCATACGAATGGAAATTCAACACGCGTCCGTACTCGGACGAAGAAGCGAAAAAGCTCCTCGCCCCGGTCGTGGATGCAGAGACCACGGACTGGCATTACAACACCCATCACAAGGGATATGTCACGGCCCTGAACAATATCGAGAAGGCCCTGGAGACTGCTGACCGGGCGGCGGCAAACGGCAACTACAGCCAGGTGGGCGAGCTGAAGCGCCGGCTCACATGGAACCACGCCGGAACGGTGCTTCACGATGTCTACTGGGAGGTGATGGGGGGAGACGGGAACGTCTCGAAGGGCCCGGAGATCAAAGCCGCGATTGAGAAGGAGTTCGGCACCGTCGATGCCTGGAAAGCGGATTTCAAGGCGACGGCCGTCTCCGCCAAGCTGAGCGGCTGGGGAGTCCTCGTGTTCGACCAGCTCTATTCCAGGCGCCTCCTGAACGTCCTCGTCGACGAGCACCACTACGGGGCGATCTGGGGAGGCATACCCCTCATCCCGGTCGACGTGTTCGAACACGCGTATTACCACAAGGACGGTCCCAAGAGAGCGGCATATGTCGACAACTTCATCGCCAATCTCCACTGGGGACGCATCAACGACCGCTACAAGAAGTTCGCGCATTGAAGGAGAGCGACTCCTTGACCCTCACATGGCGCGACGTGGAAGGGCTCGCCCGGGAACTCGCAGAACGGTTTCCGGGCGAGGATCCGCTGGGGATCGATCTCCCCAGGCTTCGCGGGATGATCCTCGGCCTCCCGTCGTTCAAAGATGAACCGGATGCCGCGACTGAAGAACAACTGGAAAAGATTCTCGCGGCATGGTACGAAGAGTCCGCCCCCTGATTCCGCCCGTCGTGTCTTTGCGACCCGTCCGCCTTGACGTTCTTCCCGAAAATGGCTATTATCGGTATGAAATGCGCATCCGTGCGCAGCTGAGTGTGTGTGCAAATCACCGGAGGAAGGATGAACAAGAAAA
>DASVIU010000284.1:0-3564 GCA_036386275.1 Bacteroidota bacterium
AGCATCCCCTTTGGGTATCCGGCCTTTTTTCGATGTGTCGGGCACGGCTTTCTTTGAGGTGTCAGGCGCGGACTTCTCGAGCTGGTAGGCCACCCACCCGGATCCCTTCTCCGGCAGTTTGAACGATTTTACGCGGGGGATTCTCTGGAGAGTGTGAGCGGCGAGATCGAGTATGCCGAGCGAGTCTTTGGGCTGGTCGTCCCCCTTCTTTTTGTCGTCCCGGGCTTTCTTGATTGCTGAGAAAAGGGGCCTGATCGTGAACAGCGCGTAGTCGGATCCCTGTGTGAATTTTCCACCCGTCCCGCGGGCTATGGTGTCGGGCGGCCCGCCCGCTGTAGAGAAGACGACGAGCCGTGCATCCCCCTCCTGCGGTTCCAGCGTGTACATCACATGAGCCCCGTCGTTGGCAATCGCCTCCCCGCTAATCCGGATCCACGGATCGTACGCTTCATGGCCGAGCTGCTTCTTTGCTGTCTGAGCGCCGCAAATCTGAAGGGACAGTATGAGGATTGTCGCCAGTCCGCGCATTCTTTTATGTCTCCCCATACCGTTCCCCCCGTCAGTGGCGATCATGTGTACTTGAGCGTGACATCGATGGTACTCCCCGGAGCGAGTATGTACCTGCGGAGCCCCTGCTCGCGCCGGGAAGGCCATGGCGTGAGCGAAAGGGTTTCCCTCCTGTCCACAGTCAGCTCCCCCGTGCATCCTGCAGGCATCGTGACTGACAGACGCCGGTTCCCCCTGCTCCCTTCCGTGGCGAAGAGTATGTCCCCCCGGACGGTCACCGCGGTCAGGGCAACCCTCTCCAGGTCGCCGGGCTGCGGCCGCACCATGCACCGGGTGAACCCGGGGGCCAGCGGTTGAATCCCCGCGATCCCCATGTACAGGATGTACAACGGGGCGGGACAGCAGTGGCTCATGACGGAGCCTGAGTCCGGCTGCTCCGTCCAGAATTCCTGAAGCGTGTTATTGTGCTTCACGGAATACATGCCGGCCCACCGCGTCCGGAAATCGTTGAGGATAATGTCCGGCCGCCCCCCTTTGGCGAGCGCCCAGAGTCTCCAGCATGCATTGGCAGGGTAGGAGACACCCATCGTCGGAGGGGCCTCCGCGAGCCGGGAGAGTGCCGGCGCGGTCCTTTCCCCCGGGCACAGGTCGTAGAGTATCCCGAGGGCGAGCGACCGGTCGCATGTGCGTGATTCCCCTTCCTCGTTCACCCAGGGACGGTTTGCGATGTAGACCCCCTCTCCGCTGTCCCAGTACACTTCCTGTGTCCGGCGGAGCAGCTCCCGGGCGAAGGCAAGTGATTCGTTTCTCCAGTCCGGTTCGCCGAATGCGCTGCAGAGCGGAGCCAGCGCATGCCTGAGCATCGCAACCGCGTAGAGATTGAACGCGCACTGTTTATGCTTCTGTTTCTTGTACGCGAGATGGTCGATGTAGACCGAGGGGACTCCCAGCCCCTCGACGGGAAGCAGACCGTCTTCCCCGCGGAGTGAGCGGAGGTACGTGAAAAATTTCAACAGTCGGGGGAAAGGCTCGGCAATCGCCTCCCGGTCCCCCGTGTAGAGATAATGGTGCATGCAGTCGAAAACGAACCCGATGCCGTGATCGACAAGCGGTCCCCAGTAGGAGACCTCTATCTGGCGTTCCCAGAGACGGGCCAGGCGGTCATACGCCGGCCAGCAATCGAGGAAGAATCCCTCATGGGTGATCCCCTGGCTGAACGTCCTGACGAACCGTGCCGGTTGTCTCGTCTCGCCGAATGCGAGATACACGGCATGGAGCTGGTGGCTTCCGTCTCCGCTGTATTGCTGCCGTTCGCGCCCCATCCCGTCCACCGCAAGCTCATGGACCGAGTTGTTGACCGTGTTGATCGACGCGGCGACTAAGAGATTAATCGTTTCGTCGCTTGTCGTTACCGCGGGAGTACGTGACCATGCATACGTCCGCCGCCGCAGCCCGACGTCGGTGACGGTCACCATCCCGGGGCCTCCCCGGATGTGGAGCTGCAGCCACTTGACCGCCTCGTAGTCGAATGTCTCAAACCTGTTCAAGCCCTGCGCGCAGGTGAATCGTGTCCACGAATGATAGTGCGTGTTGAGGAGCGCGGCGCGGGAGGGATCGTGCCCTTCCTGCACCATGAGCTCGACGATCGTCCCCGCAGGCGCATTGATGCCGAACGTGGGCCACCCGATCCCTTCCTCTGCGAACTCGAACGTCAGGACAGACCCCTTCCCTTCCTCGAGCGTCACCCCCCACTCGTGCTCCCCCCGGCCGGTTGCCGACGCTCTTCCGTCGACAGTGAACGCGTCGGGCGTGAGGAATTCGAAGTATTCTTCGGGCGGTACGCGCCAGGTGACGAAGAACGATGAGGAGAGCCGCTCCGCCGGTATCATCGATTCGCGCATGAGGGGTACGCTTCTCGGCCGGAGCCCGCAGTGTGCCGGGTTTCCCCGAAGGTCGAGCGCGTACTCGTTGTATGCAGATGAGATCGGCGTTGCGGCCGGGGAAGAATCGGGAAGGACCATGGGTGCGTGCCATCCCGCTCCCGGGACGAACCCGGATGAATCCCACCCGTACGGGTACAGGCGTGCGTCGAATTCCTCCTGCAATGAGCGTACGTACCATCGCTTGTAATGCCCCGGTTGCCACGACCGTGCGGCTGAACAGAGCCATGAGCTGTCCGAGACGATCTCTGTGGCGGTGCCGTCCGTCGTTTCAATTTCCAGGCGGAATATGAAACCCGGTTTTCCCGCAGGAGACGTCCCGTCGCCGTGGCCGTAGAAGAGGACCGTCGCGGCAATTACATTTTCTCCCTCGCGGAGTTGCCCGGCGATATCAAGCGGATCGACTTCCATCCAGCGCGGGTCGCAGGGGGCGGGTCCCCACTGAATGCGTGAGCCGTTGACGTGGAGCAGGTAGCGGCTGTCGGCACAGATCCATCCTGTCGCCCGGAGTACCGGCGCTTTCAGTCTGAATTGTCTTCGGAAGAACACGAATGTGTTCGGCAGTGTCCGCCCTGAAGGATACCAGATCCACTGTGCGGGGGAAAGATCGAGCTCTTTTGGAGTCACGTGTGTGCCGGGAATCTGCGGATGTTTTCCGGGAGAAGAAGGGACGCCTCCGGCGCCCCCCTTCGGTGCGTCCATGAGTGTGGCGGGGACGCCGAGAGCCATCCATGTGAAAAAGTCGCGCCGGGTCAGTCCGGACATTACCATGCCTTCCGTATGGGATGCCCCTCTGTGTTGAATATGACCCGGTCGAACGGGAGCACTTCGGAGGACGCGAAGAGGAGATAGAGGTACTTCATCGTCTCGGCCATGAAATACGGTTCCATCCGGTCCCGCTTCGTTTTCGTCACAACGTCATCCAGTTCCGTGTAACCCTCGTCCGTCCGGCAATAGGTGACGAGGCTGTCGAGGAACACCTTCCCCATGTTTAGATAGATCGGGTCGCGTGTCTTCTGGAACAGGTAGTAGGCCGACTCCATGATCTCGGGGTTGAGAAAATAGCGCTTCTTCTCGGCTTTCCCGGTGACATAATTGAAGTCCTCAGGCTCGATCC
>DASVIU010000285.1:0-4038 GCA_036386275.1 Bacteroidota bacterium
ACACCTGATGGCGGAGGCCGTGGAGTCGCTCTTCCCCGGGACGAAGTTCGGAATCGGCCCCGCAATCGAGGCCGGGTTTTACTACGACATCGATATGGGGGACCACTCCCTTACTGCCGACGATCTGGCGCGCATTGAGAAAAAGATGACCGATCTCTCCGGGCGGGATGTCCCGTACCGGCGGGAGGTGAAGCCGTGGGCGGATGCCGTTGCATACTTCACAAGCAAGGGGGACCAGTACAAGCTGGAGCTGCTCGACGGGTTAAAAGGGGAAGAGATCACATTCTACCACCAGGGGAATTTCACGGATCTCTGCTCCGGCCCGCATGTCCCGTCGACCGGATTGATCAAGGCGGTGAAACTGCTGAGCGTCGCCGGCGCCTACTGGCGCGGGAACGAGAAGAACAAGATGCTCCAGCGCATCTACGGCGTGACGTTTCCGACGCAGGCCGAGATGGAAGAGCACCTCCGCCGGCTGGAGGAAGCGAAAAAGCGGGACCACCGGAAGATCGGACAGGAGATGGAGCTGTTCCTGCTGACCCCGAAGGTGGGAGGGGGGCTCCCGATCTGGCTCCCGAAGGGGACGATCCTTCGCGAAACACTTGAATCGTTCCTGAAGGAAGAACAACGAAAACGCGGGTACCAGCCGGTGATCACCCCGCATATCGGCAACCTGAACCTGTACAAAACAAGCGGCCACTACCCGTACTACAAGGAGAGCCAGTTCCCGCCGATCCAGATCGAGGACGAGCAGTATCTCCTGAAGCCGATGAACTGCCCGCACCACCACCAGATCTACCTCGCCAGGCCCCGGAGCTACCGCGAGCTCCCGCTCCGGCTGGCGGAATTCGGAACGGTCTACCGTTACGAGCAGTCGGGAGAGCTCAACGGACTCACCCGTGTGCGGTCGTTCACCGTGGATGATTCGCACATGTACGTCCGGCAGGACCAGTTGAAGGACGAGCTGTGCGATGTTATCGATCTGATCCAGCTCGTGTTCAGCACTCTCGGGTTCAAGGATTTCAAGACGCGCCTGTCGTTCCGCGACCCGAAGAACCCGGCGAAATACAGCGGCACAGACGAGCAATGGGAGCAGGGGGAGCGTGAGATCAAGGAGGCGGCCGACGCAATGAAGCTCGACTACTTCATCGGCATTGGCGAGGCGGCCTTCTACGGGCCTAAGATCGATTTCATGGTCCTCGACGCTCTGCGCAGGACCTGGCAGCTCGGGACGGTGCAGGTCGACCATGTGATGCCGGAACGGTTCAACCTGGAGTACACGGGAAGCGACGGAGCAAAACACCGGCCTGTCATCATCCATCGCGCACCGTTCGGTTCCATGGAAAGGTTTATCGGCGTCCTGATCGAGCACTATGCAGGGGAATTTCCCCTGTGGCTCGCCCCGGTACAATGCGCGGTCCTGCCCATCACCGACGCATCGCTTGATTATGCCAAAAAAGTTCACGAAGATCTTAAGTCCGCTGGCGTACGGGTGGAGCTCGACGACAGGAACGAGAAGATCGGTTACAAAATCAGGGAGTGGGAGGTGCGCAAGGCGCCGTATATGCTCGTCGTCGGCGAGAAAGAGCGAAGCGCCGATACCGTGGCCGTCCGGCAGCACAGGAAGGGGGATCTCGGCCCCATGCCGCGCGCCGGGGTTGTCCTCAAATTGAAGAACGAAATCGCAAGCAAAGGACTCACCACCTAGGAGGCAGATCCATTAGCAAAGAAAAACGGGCTCGCATCAACGATGAGATCCGCGTACCTGAAGTTCGCGTGATCGACCAACACGGTGGCCAGCTGGGGGTCATGACGCCGGCCGCCGCCATTGCACTGGCGAAGGAGCGGGACGCGGATCTCGTCGAGATAGTCCCGACGGCGGTCCCGCCGGTCTGCAAAATCATCAACTTCGGCAAGTTCAAGTACGAACTGGCGAAGAAAGACAAGATTCAGAAGAAGCACCAACACGTCTCGCTTCTGAAAGAGCTCCGTTTCCACCCGAACACCGATGTGCACGACTTCGACTTCAAGGTGCGGCACGCCCGCCGCTTCCTCGGCGAGGGGCACAAGGTGAAAGCCACGGTGGTGTTCAAAGGACGCGAGATCACGTACAAGGAAAAAGGGGAGGTGCTGCTCACAAGGCTGGTCCAGCAGCTCACGGATATTTCGAAGGTCGACCAGGCCGCACACATGGAGGGGAGGAGCATGATCATGATCCTCACTCCCGAAAAGAAAAAAATCCTTAAGCCCGACGCCAAGCCCGAAGAGAAGGTGGCGGAAGCATAACGAAGGGGAAACGTTCCATGCCGAAGATGAAGACGAAAAGCAGCGCCAAGAAGCGTTTCAGGGTCACCTCGTCCGGGAAGGTCAAGCGCGGAAGTGCCTACCGCAGTCACATACTGACCTCCAAGTCCACCAAGCGGAAGCGAAAGCTCCGGAAGGGACATTATGTGTCCAAACAGGACACGCCGGCGGTCAAGATGATGCTGAACATCTGAGTCTGTACAACCACGCCGTCGTCTCCTCACGGAGGGGAGACACTCGGATTCTGAACATTCACATCAGGGACAAGCGCAACTATGCCTCGTTCGCAGAACAAAGTTGCCTCCCACCGCCGCCGCAAACGCATACTCGCGAATGCGAAAGGCTACTGGGGTGCGAGAAGCAAAGTCCTGACGATCGCGAAACACCATATCGACAAAGGCCTGCAGTATGCCTATCGCGACCGCAAGACAAAGAAACGGACATTCCGCCAGCTCTGGATCACGCGCATCAACGCCGCGGCCCGGATGCACGGCACAACGTATTCCCGGCTCATCGCCGGCCTGGACAGGAAAGAGGTCGACATCAACCGCAAGATCCTCGCGGATCTGGCGGTGAGCAACCCCGAGGCATTTGCAGAGGTTGTGAAGTTCGCCCTCGCATAATCCAATCAACGTCTTCCCATTCACGGAGCGGGCGACTTCAATCGCCCACCTCCGGGGATGGGAAGTCCTTTATCCGGCACTCCCCATGCAATCCGAATTAACCTCGCTGCGCGCAGAAGCGGAAAACGCGATTCGCGCCGTGACGGACGCCCGCGGCCTCGACGAGTTCCGCGTCGCGTACCTTGCCCGGAAAGGGGCGATCGCGGCGTTCTTCGACCGCCTCAAGACAGTCCCTGCCGAGGACAGACCGGCACTCGGCAAGCTGCTGAACGAACTCCGCGCGGCGGTGCAACAGATGCACGACGAGAAGTCCGTCGCCCTCCTCGGCGCCGGCCCGTCACCGGCGCCATCGCTGGACCTCACACTGCCCGGGCGGCGCGGTTTCCTCGGAACAAAACATCCTCTCACGCAGACGCTCGACGAGATTAAGGCGATATTCGTCTCTATGGGATTCGGCATCGCCGACGGCCCGGAGATCGAGGACGACCACCACAATTTCGAGGCCCTGAATTTCCCGCCGGACCACCCGGCGCGCGATATGCAGGACACGTTCTTCCTGAGCTCCCGGGCACTCCTCCGGACTCATACGTCGCCGGTGCAGATCAGGGTCATGGAAGAGAACCAGCCCCCGCTCCGGGTGATCATGCCCGGAAGAGTGTACAGGAACGAGGCGATCAGTGCCCGGAGTTACTGTATGTTTCACCAGGTGGAAGGACTCTGCGTCGACAGGGGGGTGACATTCGGGGACCTGAAGGGGACGCTCATCGAGTTCATCACCCGGTATTACGGTCCGGGGCTGAAATTCCGGTTCCGCCCCACATTTTTCCCTTTCACGGAGCCGAGCGCCGACATCTACATCAGTTGCTTCATCTGCGGAGGCAAAGGGTGCCGCCTCTGCAAACAGTGCGGGTGGCTCGAGATCCTCGGATGCGGGATGGTCGATCCGAATGTGTTCCGGTCTGTCGGATACGACCCGGAGGTGTTCACCGGGTACGCATTCGGGATGGGAATAGATCGCGTCGCCATGCTCCGGTACGGCATTGACGACATACGGCTCTTTTTCGAGAATGACGTACGTTTCCTTAATCAGTTCTGACAATGAGAATCCTCG
>DASVIU010000286.1:0-2989 GCA_036386275.1 Bacteroidota bacterium
GGAGGGTCCGGGTGTAATATCATACTCGGTTTGGCTGGCAGGAGTTCCCAGGACCAGGCGTTGAAGCGCCGGGTCGAGCTTCACCGCTTCGAGGGGGGTCAACTGCGGACCCGTCGCCGCACAACCGGCGAGGAGGAGAGCCATGATGAAAAAAAGGACGCGCATGGGATTTTTAATTTGCTTTCAATATAGTCCCCCGCGGAAACATGCGCAACAGTAAAATCCGACGAGCGCCCGTGTGTGGCCGGCATCACGTCGCGGTAAGGACCTTCTTCAGGTAGAAGCCCGTCACGGATTCCTTCCCCATGGAGACCTGTTCCGGCGTCCCTTCGGCGATGATCCTCCCCCCCTCCTCCCCTCCCCCGGGGCCCAGATCGATCACCCGGTCCGCCGTCTTGATGACGTCCAGGTTATGCTCGATCACGATGACCGTGTTCCCCTTGTCGACGAGCTTGTTCAGCACGGAGAGGAGCATCCGGATGTCCTCGAAATGGAGCCCTGTGGTCGGCTCGTCCAGTATGTACAGCGTATTGCCCGTCCCCACTTTTGAGAGCTCCGTCGAGAGCTTCACCCGCTGTGCCTCCCCCCCGCTCAGCGTGGTGGCCTGCTGCCCCAGCGTGATGTACCCCAGTCCCACCTCGAAGAGGGTCCTGAGCTTCCGTTCGATCCCCGGTATCTCGCTGAAGAAATCCACGGCCTCCGCCACCGTCATATCGAGCACGTCGGCGATCGATTTTCCCTTGTAGAAAACCTGGAGTGTCTCCCGATTGTATCGTTTCCCCTTGCAGACGTCGCACACGACATAGACATCGGGAAGGAAGTTCATCTCGATCTTCTTTACGCCGTCCCCCTCGCATCCTTCGCAGCGCCCCCCCGCGACGTTGAAGCTGAATCTCCCGGCCTTATAGCCCCGGATCTTCGCCTCGGGCATCTGCGTGAAGAGGTCGCGGACGAGCCCGAACAGCCCCGTGTACGTCGCGGGATTGGAGCGGGGGGTCCTGCCGATGGGCGACTGGTCGATATCGATCACCTTGTCGATATGGGAGATTCCGTCGAGTTTCCTGTACGGCAGAGGGACCGCCCTGGCGGCGTAGAATTTTCTCGCCAGCGCGTGGTACAGCGTCTCGTTGATGAGGGAGGATTTTCCCGACCCGCTCACACCGGTCACGGCGATAAATGTGCCAAGCGGGACTTTGAGCGTGACATCCTTGAGGTTGTTGCCGGTCGCCCCGCTGAGAACGAGCGATTTGCCGTTCCCCCCCCGGCGCTCCCGCGGGACGTCAATTCTCCTTTCTCCCCTCAGGTACTGCGCGGTATAGGAGACGGGCTCGAACCCGTGAGAATTCACCGGGATAGTATCATTCCGGAGGGCCAGCGCATCGGGACGTCCGGCGGTCACCAGGTAGCCTCCGTGACGCCCCGCCCCGGGGCCGAGGTCGATGACATAGTCCGCGCTCTCGATCATCTCCTTGTCGTGTTCCACGACGATGACCGTGTTCCCCAGGTCGCGGAGCTGCTTCAGAGAAGCAATAAGCCGGATATTGTCCCTCTGATGGAGGCCGATGCTCGGTTCGTCGAGGATGTAGAGGACGCCGACGAGCTGGGAGCCGATCTGCGTCGCGAGCCGGATCCTCTGCCCTTCTCCCCCGGAGAGAGTCCGCGCAGGCCGGTCGAGCGAAAGGTATTCGAGACCCACGTTCAGGAGGAAGCGGAGCCGCTCTCTGATCTCCTTGAGGACGGGGGCGGCGATCGTCATCTGGCGGTCGGGCATCTTCAGGCGGTCGAAGAACTCCACTCCTCCGCTGATCGGCAGGGAGACGACATCGTGTATGTTCCAGAGTTTCCCACCGGGGGCCTCCTCAATGCGGACTGCCAGGCTTTCCTTCCGCAGCCTCCCCCCTCCGCACACCGGGCACGGCGTGACGTTCATGTAGGATTCCACCCACTCCCGGATGTTGTTGGACGAGGTGTCGTCGTAATAGTGCCTGAGGATGTCCATGATGCCGGTGAACCGGTGCCGGTACACGACATTCCGCCCGCTGGCGTACCGGTACTCCATCTCGAATTTTTCGTCGCCGCCGCCGTTGAGGAGGACCTCGCGCGCCCTCTTCGAAAGCTTCTTCAGCGGAGTGTCGAAGTCGAATCCGTAGGCCTTCCCGACCGCCCGGAACTGACTGTAGGCCCATGTCTGCCGGGGTTTGCCGAAGGGGGCGAGCCCTTCCTGGTTTATCGAACGATCCCAGTCGGGGATTATCAGATCGAAATCGAACTCCTTGATCTCCCCGAGCCCCTTGCAGGTCTGGCAGGAGCCGTACGGGGAATTGAATGAGAAGGAATTCGGCGCGGGCTCTTCATAGCTGATGTTGCAGAATGCGCACGAGAGATGGCGGCTGAAGAGTATGTCCCCCGCGGCCGCCGCAGGGACGCCCCGGGAGGAACGCACGGCACGTTTCGGCGGCGCCGCGGGTGTCCCCCCTTTCTCTGTGGAGACGATGAGGACACCGGCGCCGAACTTCAGGGCCACTTCGACCGAATCGGCGACGCGGGGACGCGCGTCCTTCTTCACCGTGAGACGATCGACAACGATCTCGATCGTATGCACCTTGTAGCGGTCGAGACTCATCCCCTCGGAAATCTCCCGCATGGTCCCGTCGACGCGGACCCTGAGGAAGCCATCCCGCAGGATCTCCCCGAACAGTTCACGGTAGTGCCCCTTCCGTGCGCGGACGACCGGGGCGAGGAGCTGCACTTTCGTCCCTCCGGGGAGATTCAGTATGCTGTCGATGATCTGGTCCGTCGACTGCTTCTGCACCCTCCTCCCGCAATTTGTGCAGTACTGCGTCCCTGCGCGGGCGAACAGGAGCCGGAGATAATCGTAGATCTCGGTGACAGTGCCGACAGTCGACCTCGGGTTGGGACTGACGGTCTTCTGCTCGATGGAGATCGCAGGACTCAGCCCTTCGATGTAGTCGACGTCCGGCCTCTCCAT
>DASVIU010000287.1:0-1849 GCA_036386275.1 Bacteroidota bacterium
TGCCCGTCTATGAGTTCGCACAGCTCCTGTTTCACCTGGCCCGGCAGCAGGGGACCCACCGGCGGGACCTCAGACGCGCGAGCGAAGAATTCGCCGAAAGCAGGCTGACGAGCACCGCAAGGAGCGAGCGGGCGCTCGAGCGCCTGACGGTGGGGACCCGGGAACCTGCGCTTGAAGGGTTCCTGAAAGTCCTCACGGAAAATTTCCGCCAGATACTGTACGGCCGGGATGAAGACGTGGTGGGCATCCATATCATCTCGTATTTCATCGCGCGCACGACTCCGCCGCTTCGCGACCGGCCGACGGTACGCCCGGGTCCTGCCGGCAAGGGGCAGGGGAGCAGGATACTGGAGCGGATCGCCGAGACAATCCCGTTTTCGAGATACGGAAGCCTGCTTCGCGCGATCGCACACAATCAGGCGCAGACGGCGGTCCTCGGTATCAATCAACTGACGACCGGACTGTTTCGCGCTCTGGATACGTTCTCGCGGGCGGAGTCGGTGGAGGGGAACCCGGAGACGTACCTCGCCGACCGCATCCTGCCGCATCTGCCGGTGTACGAGATCCTCCGGAGCCTGCGCCTGTACCACGACGTCGATGAGACGTACCTCCGCGCGATCGAACGGGCGTTCCCGGCGGGAAACTCCGCGTTCCTCGCATTGCGGGAAGACCTGGATGCGATGGGAAGGTACATCCCGCTCTTTCAACAGGAACTCCTCCGCAGGCACGGGATCGAGGTCAGCGATTTCTTCGAAGGGATCCGTTTCATCCCCGACCTCCTGCCGACACTCCGGCCGGATCTGGCCGTACTCCTGCAGCCGGACTTCTTTAATACAGATCCGGAGCGGCTCCAGAAGCTGATCGGAATGCCGGTCGAAGGGGGATGGCTCGACGCGGTCGCACGCCTCCTTGAGGCACCTGCCGCGATCCGGCGCTGGCGGGCCAATGCGTGGGCACTTCTGGAGAGCCCCGTCTTTCAACGGGTGGAGGCATTCGTCGAACTCGCGGTCGCGCTGTATTCACTTTCGGGGAGGAAGCTCTCACCCGAGATCCCTCTCTCCGGCCGCCCGGCAAAGATCCCGTCACGGCTGGACAGTTTCTTCCGGATGTCGCATGCCGACGATGAAATGCGGCAATTTCTTGCCGCCGCGATGGAATATCTCACGATCGCATCAGAGGGGATGGTGGAGGTCCCCGCGAACATCATACGTGCGATGAAGGAGGTGGAGCGGATCGCTGCAATCGAGGAGCAGGCGCTCGGCGGGGACCAGCAGGACCGGCTTCGATTCTATCTGCTCCAGATTGCGAGGATTACGGGGGAAAACGGTTAGCCGGGGGGCAGAAAACAAAAAGCCCGCCTGGCTCATGAACGAAAATCAGGAGGGATCCTCCGGAGTCTGGCAATGCTCCGGGTGGATTGTACCGTTCTTCGCGACAGACAGATGCCCCTCCGAGCCGCTGGACTCGCCGCCGTCAGCCATCGTAACGCCGAGGCCGGTCACTGCAAGGGAGCGGGCGCGTTTGCGAAGGAGTATCTCACGGAAGAGCGTGCGGATCACGAGCAGTATGCATCCAAGGACGAAGAGTCCGAGGATTATGTTGGTGGCAATGAGGAAGCCTGTGGGCGGCTCATCGAACGACCTCACACCAGCCCGGAGATTGTTCATTAACGTCCTTGTTACACGGGAGGAGAACCGGGAATGGAACAACCCGCAATCTCTCTCTGCCTCTAACGTACAAAGGGGAGGGACCAATTGCAAATGATCCCTCCCCGTGCACTCTTCCAGCGGCAGGCGTCAGCTCCGTATCACCTGAGCACGATAAGTTTCCTCGTCTGCACGAAGTTTCC
>DASVIU010000288.1:0-5158 GCA_036386275.1 Bacteroidota bacterium
TTACCCGGAAAGTCGTACTCCATCAAGCGGGCCATTACCTCGCCTGAAACCCCCGCAACATCCTTCCCTTCGAGCCGATTAAACCGGGCAATAAGGTAGCCCACAAGCAAGGGAATATCCTCGCGTCGCTGCTTCAGCGTCGGAAGCTGCAGGCGGATGACGCGGATCCTGTAATACAGGTCTTCTCGAAACGTCCCTGCTTTTACAAGGTCCGCGAGGTCCTTGTTTGTCGCGACCACGACACGGACGTTGACCTTTACCGGCTCGATACCCCCCAACGGCTCGACCACCCGTTCCTGGAGGACTCTCAGCAGACGCACCTGCATTGCAGGCGAGACGTCCCCGATTTCATCGAGGAAGATTGTTCCCCCGTCAGCGAGAGTAAACCGCCCCGGCTTGTCGCGCCGGGCATCAGTAAAGGCCCCGGCCTTGTACCCGAAGAGTTCGCTTTCCAGGAGCGCATCCGGCAGCGCTGCGCAGTTGACAGCGAGGAAGCGTTTATTCTTCCGGGGTGACAAGTTATGTATGGCCCGCGCGAATAGCTCCTTACCGGTGCCACTAGCCCCCTCGATAAGCACGTTGCTGTTGCTCTCGGCAATCCGGGGGAGTAAGTCGAACAGTTGCATCATTACAGGGCTTCGGCCGACGATATCCTGGAAGCTGTAACGCGCGTGGAGTTCCTTCTTCAGCTCTTCAACCTGGCTCAAGTCCTGAAAGGTCTCGACGCCGCCGATCACGTGATCCTTATCATCCTTGAGAAGCGCAGTGGAGATGCGTATAGGCACCCGATTACCGGCATGGTTAACGATGTAGGCGGTGGCATTGACGATGGGTCTGCCGCTAGACATGGTCCGTTTCAGCGCACACGCCGTCTCGCAAATATTCGCGTGGAAGACCTCGAAGCAGCGCTGCCCTATCGCCTCGTCGCGGGAAACCCCGGTGATGTTTTCGGCGGCCGCATTGAATGACGTGATGCGCCAGTCTGCATTGATCGTGAACACGCCCTCATTGATGGAATCGAGGATGATATCTCTGCTGTTTGTTTCAGCACCGGTCATCAGATGATACTATCTCCGTCTCCCGCATGCTGTCAATAGATATAATTGCTAATTGCAATGTTATCGCGCTGAAGTATATTGCATTATGCATTATACTGGCCTATTAGTGGGCCAGGCTTAGCTGTTTAATGGTCTGATATTGTTATCATTGTTCCGTGCGGTTCCGTATGGCACCTGCCTTGCTGTATCTTCGGTGATGGAACGAGTCGGTATTTGTCATCACGTAGGTCGCGTCTCTCCCGTTTTTGATGTCGCGAGTAACTTGCAGATCTTTGACGTCGATAACGGTTGGGTCAAACAGCGGGATGAAAAGGTACTGGTGAGCCGGGACCCCTATTCCCGCGCCAGAGAAGTCAGCGGGCATGGAGTCACTACGGTTATATGCGGAGCCGTTTCCCAACCCCTCGAACAGGCCTTACATGCCTTGGGGGTGAAAGTCATCGGTTTTGTCTTCGGCTCGATAGATGAAATTATCACCGCATTTGTCGAAGGACGGCTTGAAGATGAGAGGTTCCTGATGCCCGGTTGTTGTGGCCAGGCACGCCGTCTCGGGAAGCAGATACCCGACGGGAATTTTGGCGACCGTGCGAATAAAGGAAGACCTATCAAAATAGCAGTGACGAGTACCGACGGGACCATGGAAGGCATGGTTGACGAGCGCTTCGGACGGTGCAGGAAACTCGTAGTCTACAGTCCGCAATCGAACGCGATCGAGGTTCTCGACAACAAGGCGAATACGGGATTGGCGCAGGGCGCGGGGATTCAGACTGCTCAAAACGTTGTGAGCGCTGGTGCCCACGGGGTTATCAGCGGCAATTTCGGACCGAAGGCATTTCAGGTGCTTCGGGCCGCCGGGATTGAGGTTTACTCCACGGCGAATATGACGGTGAGGGAAGCGCTCTCACGATTCGCGGAAGGCAAACTGACGAAGCTCGCCGGCGCGGATGTGCAGTCGCACTGGTGAGGAGGAACCTATGTCGCGGACCAACGGAACAGCACTGTATGACACCGGACCCACGACTGCAAGAAGGGCGGGTACCACATCGGATACAAATGCCCGGCTGACCCGAAGCGTCGTTGCAAACAAGATACGGTGCAGGTGGGGAGCGCCGATTCCCGAGTGGCTCTGGGCATGGGCAGGGCTGATACAAGTAGGAAGGGATGGGGATGAAAATAACCGCGGCACGTAGAGCAGCCGGTGAGGACAAAACGAGACAATATGGCGGTATGAGAAAGAGACCATCTGAGGGGGATAGCCGTTATGAGAGTGGAATCTGACCTGTCTCAAGAGAAGCTGGTCCGGGCTAAAATACCAGGGACTGAGACCGGCATCGAGGTCAAAAAGACGATCTGTTCCGTCTGCGTCGCCCAGTGCGGGATCAATGCCTATGTCCTGGATGGCCGTCTTATCAAGGTCGAAGGGGCAGAGGAAAACCCGACCAACAGGGGAAGGCTCTGTGTCAAAGGAGCAGCGAATAGACAATATGTCTACCACCCTGACCGTATTCGTACTCCGCTGATGCGAACGGGGGAGCGGGGGTCCGGAGAATTCATCCCCATTTCCTGGGATGAAGCCCTCGACCGGATCGCCTCCCGGTTAATCGCGATCAAACAGGACTGGGGACCGGAATCGGTTGTGTTTTTCGCTGGTTTTCCGAAATGGTTGAGACCTTTTCTCAAGCGTTTGGCCCATTCTTTCGGCTCCCCGAACTATTGCACCGAATCAAGCACCTGTTTTCTCGCCACGACCCTGGCGAACCTTCTGACGTATGGGCGGACGGTCGTGCCCGATCTTAAGCATACGACATGCATCCTCAACTGGAGTTCCAACCCTTACTCTTCCTCAGCCCCGCAGACTGCCGCATTTCAGGGTGCGATGGAAAGAGGTGTAAAGATCATTGACGTGGGGCCCTTGAACACACCCCTGACCCGCCAGGCCGACGTTCATCTCCGTCTGCGTCCGGGCACATCCGGGGCATTGGCCCTGGGGATGGCCCACGTGATCATCAAGGAAAACCTCTTCGACCGGGAATTTGTGGAAAACTGGACCTTCGGGTTTGAGGAATATTGCTCCTATGTGAGGGATTTTTCTCCTGATACTACGGAACGGATCACCGGCGTGCCAGCGGATACGATCGTGAAGGCAGCCCGGCTTTACGCTACGGCAAAACCCGCTACCATGGTGAACAGCGCCAGCGTGACGGTCCACCATACCAATGGTGTGCAAAACCATCGCGCCATCACCGCGCTCATCGGCCTTACCGGAAATTTTGATCGAAAAGGAGGGAACCGCGTAATCCCTACATCCTACTACCACCGCGCCACGGGACTGAAAAACCGCGAGCATGAATTCAAACAGCCCCGTCCATGGGAAGAGATGGCTCCTCGAATCGGTCAGGACCGCTATCCCGTCTGGTGCAGGATGATGGACGAGGCGCAGGCCACGATGCTGCCCTTTCAGATTCAAAGCAAAGAACCTTATCCCATCCGGGCTATTTTGGGATTTGGTCTTAACCACAGGATGTGGCCGGCATCCGATTTTATGAAGGAGAGCCTGCTCAAACTCGACTTTTTCGTAGACGTTGACCTGTTCATGACGGATTCCGCAAAGCTTGCAGACATTGTCCTTCCAGCCTGCAGCTCTTTTGAAAGGAATGAATTAACGATCTACCCGTCGAGATACGCGATCTGGACCGAACCGGTCATTCCGCCCCTGGGAGAATCGCGCCCCGACGTCGATATCATCGTGGATCTGGCTCACAGACTCAACCTGCAGGATCCCTTGCTATCCCAGGGGCACGAAGCCTGTCTGAACTGGATCTTTGAGCCTTCC
Organism: Bacteroidota bacterium; assembly: GCA_036386275.1. Taxonomy (GTDB): domain Bacteria; phylum Bacteroidota; class Ignavibacteria; order UBA10030; family UBA6906; genus Fen-1273. The sequence goes on from DASVIU010000288.1 coordinate 3,892, forward strand.
AACATCAAAATTGCGGACATCAAGAAGCATCCCGAGGGGTCGTTTCTGCGCGATCGAACAGAGACACCGATAGAGTATCGGGATTTCCGACGCCTTCCGGGAAGATGGAATTTGTGTCCGGGCTGTTGAAAGAGGCAGGGATAGAGCCGCTGCCAACCTACAAGGAACCCGACCAGAGCCCTGTTTCCACTCCCGAAATCGCAAAGCAATATCCCCTGATTCTCACCACCGGCGCACGCCTTCCCATGTTCATGCATTCCAGGATGTTCCGGGTCCCCTGGACCAGGAAGCTGCGTCCCGACCCTATGGTTGACATCAACCCCAAAGACGCCGGCGCGCGCGGGCTTGCACCCGATGAATGGGTGACGCTTGCCACGACGAGAGGATCCATCCGTGTCAGAGCCAATGTGACCGAGCTGGTGCCTCCGGGAGTGGTCAGCATCTATCATGGCGTTCCGTCGGCCGATGCCAATGAGCTGATCGATCCCGACTACCGCGATCCCATCTCCGGGTATCCGGGATATAAATCGCTTCTATGTGAAGTGAAAAAGAGTTTAGAAAGGAGAGGTGGCCGATGAGCCAATACGGATTCTCGTTTGACGTCTCCCGTTGCTCCGGCTGCATGGCCTGCGTGGTTGCCTGTCAGGATCAGAATGATTTCTCGGATGACGAAGCTGTTGCCTTTCGTCATGTGACCCGATACGAATCCGGTGCATACCCCTCTGCACAGATATCCCATTTCTCCCTTTCCTGCCAGCACTGCGGGGATGCGACCTGTCTGATGGTCTGTCCTACGGGAGCACTTTTCCGGAGACCGGAGGACGGCATAGTGCTTCTCAATCGGGACCTCTGTATAGGATGTCATAGCTGCGAGCTGGCATGCCCTTTCGGAGCGCCCAAGTTTCCCGAGGATGGGAAGATGGCCAAATGTGACCTCTGTCATGTTCGAGGAGAGCATAATATGAAACCGGCCTGCGTGCTCGTCTGTCCGACACAGGCTCTGGACGTGGGTCCCATCGAGGAGCTGAGCATAAAGAAGGCGGAGAAAGCATCCATCACTATTATGAAATCCCTCATGGTTATTTCTACGAAGGAAACTTAGTCCGATGAACAACCGACGTATAGTCATTCTCGGAAACGGAGGCGCGGCAATGCTTGCCGCAAAGGCGGCCAGATGTTCGGGCCATCGGGGGGAGATCCATCTGGTATCAGATACCAACGCACCGACTTTCAATCCCATGCTCTCGCCTTATTATCTGAAAGGGGC
>DASVIU010000289.1:0-4142 GCA_036386275.1 Bacteroidota bacterium
TCAACATGCTCAGCCACGCGGAAGAGTCGCTGATCGCCGACGGCCGCTCGGAGAGCGACCTTCGGCAGGGTGTGACACTCGAAGTGTTCGGGGAATTCTCCATGGGGCCCCTGAACGACACGCTCAGGGATGAGGCGGTCGCCATGCAATCGGATATCAGGTATCCGGTCGATTGGACCACTCTGGGGGAATACCTCGATCGGCTTGCCGGCAAGGGGATCTCGACGAACATCGCCTCCTTCATCGGTGCTGGAACAGTGCGTGCGAATGTCCTTCGCTATGCAAAGCGCCCGCCGACGACGGAAGAACTTCTTAAGATGAAGGCGCTCGTGCGGGAGGGGATGGATGAAGGTGCGCTCGGACTCACCTGCGCGCTCCTGTACGTCCCCGACGTCTACATGTCGACGGCGGAGCTCACTTCGCTTGCAGCGGTCTCGTCGGAGTACGGCGGCAGGTTTACCGCCCATATCCGGAGTGAGGGGCGGCATCTTGACGACGCCGTCCGGGAGATGATCACAATTGCCCGTGACGCACATACGGGGGTGGAAATCTATCATCTCAAGGCGAGCGGGAAGGATTCCTGGCCTCTCCTCGATCCGGTCCTTGACAGGATCGAGGCGGCCCGCAAGGAAGGGGTGGACATCACGGCGAACATGTACACATACACAGCTGCCGCCACGGGACTCGATGCCGCCATGCCCCCCTGGGTACAGGAGGGGGGATACAATGCCTGGGCGGAACGATTGAAGGACCCCGTGATCCGGGAGCGGCTGAAGAAAGAGATGACGACGCCTTCTGATGCATGGGAGAGCCTCTACATGGAGGCCGGCGCTCCGGAGAATGTCCTCCTTGTCGCATTCAAGAACGAGAAGCTCAAACCGTTGACCGGAAAGACGCTTGCGGAGGTCGCAAAAATGCGCAAGACCTCCCCCGTAGAAACGATGATAGACCTTGTCGTCGAAGACGGCACGAGGGTCGGGACGATCTACTTCCTCATGTCGGAAGAGAATGTGCGAAAGGAGATCAGGCGGCCGTGGGTCAGCTTCGGTTCCGACGAGGGGTCATTTGCTCCCGAAGGTGTGTTCCTTAAGTCTAATCCGCATCCGCGGGCTTATGGGAACTTCGCGCGGCTTCTCGGGAAGTATGCAAGGGATGAAAAGCTCATCTCGCTGGCCGAAGCGGTCCGGCGTCTGACGTCCCTCCCGGCGGCTAATCTGAAAATCACGAAGCGGGGATATCTCCGGCCCGGCTATTTCGCTGACCTCGTCGTCTTCGATCCCGCACGGATGGAAGACCATGCAACATATGCCAGCCCGCACCGGTATTCGACGGGCGTCGTGGATGTTTTCGTCAATGGCGTCCAGGTTCTGAAAAGCGGCGAGCATACCGGCGCAATGCCGGGCAGGGTGGTCCGGGGCCCCGGCTGGAAATCCCCCCGCTGACCCATCTAGATCTTCGCCCCGCTCCCCTTCGGCTGCGCCACGACAAGCAGCCCCAGGGCGCCGAGGTCGCTGAACAGGAGCGGAGCGAACACGGGCGCGAACGCAAGAATCCGCTCGAGGCTCATCTGTCCTGTCCCCGCCAGGTCCGCCGAAAGATGGAAACCGAACCCGAGTATCCCCACGAGCACCGCGGCGATCATCGTCCAGAAGTACACAAGTTCGTCCCCGTGCGACCACGTTTTTGAGATCGCGACGGTGATGACGACCGCGGTCGCAAAGAGCCCGAAAAGTATCGCGATCAGTTTATATGCCGTATACCCGTATTGCGCATGGTCGATCAGTGATGTCAGCGCGCTCCCCGCAAACCCCAGTCCCACCAGCCAGATGAAATGGCGTTCCCGGGAGATCGGGGCCCTGAATGTTCCGAGTCCCGGAACCTCGAGCACTCCCGGTTGACCTTCAACCTCCTGCGTCGCCGCATACAGGCCGATGAGAGAAATGCCGCAGAATGCGAGCGGTGCCAGTATCGGTGACCCGAACACCACCCACGCCCATGTCAGGTGTCCTCCGGGATTCAGCACTGCGTTCGCGTGGAATGCCGTCCCCAGGGCCCCCACGGCCAGTCCGAGCGCCATCAGCCCCATGTGCACGAGAGCCAGCCACCCCTTTGGACTCGTCTGGAACGAGAGGAGTATGCAGGAGAGCGCGCAGAACGGGGAGATGTAGACCGGTATCAGTTCGTACACCGGGACGAACGCGTTGATAGAATGCGCCAGAGCGACATCCAGTCCTGTCGACACGAAGTTGATCCCCGCAAACATCAGGAGGAACCGGTTCTTCTCCATCGGGAGGCGGACCTGTGCGAGGCGGAATACGGAGACCTGGTCCATTGTCATTTCCCCCGCGCCCGTTGTTCGCGCAGGCGGCGCGCATCCTCTTCCACGGCGTTGAGCTGTTTCAGGAGCGGATAGATCCCGTGCCACTGCACGAAATCGGGCCCCTGCATGTAGGCGCCGAACTTGGCTGTCCTTCCGTAGTAGTGCCACAGGTCGAATGCGTCATAGCTGATCTTTGTTGCGAAGGGCTGTGAGGTGATGACGCCGTCCTTCACGAGACCCTCGATGATCATCCGTGCCGCCCTGACCTTGGCATTGACGAGCACCGTCACACTGTCGGCCATCGCGTATTGCTTCTCCACAAACGGCTGCGAATGGCAATTGGTGCATACTGCTTTCATCGAAGCCCTTCCTTCGGCGCCGTTCGGTCTGTCCGTGGTCTCGGCGGCAAAGAGGTATTTTGAGAGCCGCTGCCCGACGTCGTGAGTCGTTCCCTGTGTTCCGAACCCGCTGAAATGGCAGGTCGCGCATGTGGGCGCGGGCATATCGGCGACGGACAGTCTGCCCGGCTTTTGATCCCAGTTCCACTTTTCTCCTCCGGTGTGGTACATGACACCGTGCGCCGACTCGTTGTAGATCTCATCCTGCGGATGGTCCGGACCGAGATGGCATTGTCCGCAGATCTCGGGTTTGCGTGCCTGCGCGAGAGAAAACTCGTGCCGCAGGTGGCATTTGTTGCAATTGCCGATGCTCCCGTCTTTGTTCGGTTTCCCGATAGAATGGCAGCTCTGGCAGGCGAGAGGGGTGACCATCGGCCCCTCGATGTCGAAAAGGGAGTTCCGTGAAGCGGTCACCATTCCGTTCGACCCCCTGTTCGCCTCCGGGATTGCCTCGACAACCTTCTTCTGTTCGGGAGTAAAATCATCCAGTCCGGAAAGTGCGGCCCAGGCCGGGCCCCCGTGGCGGCTCAGGTTGAACTGGTTTGTCTCCGTCGGGTGGCATTTTGCGCATTGCGCAGGCGTCGGTGTTGCGGTGATGAAGAACCCTTCATGATCCTTTCCGGATGTGTTGGTTTTGTCGGCCCCGTGGCAGTCGAGGCATGAGACGCCGGCCTTCGCCATAGTGCTGTGCGCGTACTGGTTGACGATATCGGGGGAAACACGCTTGTGGCATGCCGCGCATTTATCAGCGCCTCCATAGGCAGCCGGCTCTGCGTCAGGAGCTGATGTCGTCTGCCCACCGGAAGGAAGCCGTGTGAACGCGTAAACGAGAACCACGATGACGATCGTTGCGATCGCACCGTTGCGAAGTGTCCTCGGGATTTCTTTCGGCATGGCGGGGCCTTTAGTGTGTGGAAGGGAAGCGGCACTATTTTACGGAATTCGTTTCTCCCTGTCAAACCGGTTTTCCCCGTGAGAGAGATTCTCCGTTTCTTCAGTGCGCCTCCTGGACATTCTGCCCTTCTGCCACGAGCACCGCCGGAAGAAGGACGCTGAACTCTGTCCCGCTCCCGACGTCGCTAGTCACGGTTATCGTGCCTCCGTGCCCCTGGACAATCCTTTTCACAATCACCAACCCCAGTCCGGTGCTTGACTCTCCTCCGGTAGTCCGAACACTGGTCTGCTGAAACGGCTTGAAAAGCGTTTCTGCCTCGGAAGCGGGAATGCCCTGTCCCTCATCCTTCACCCGAAGACAGACTCCTTCCTCCGTGAGCGTGAGGGACACGAGAGTAGTCGTGTTTGAATGAGAGAATTTGATTGCATTCGAGACAAGATTGTTCAGGACTTGCTCCATCTTCGGACCATCGATCAAAAGGTCAGGGATCATCTCGTCATGAGTGAACTCCAGCCTGATCTGTTTGCGT
>DASVIU010000290.1:0-3910 GCA_036386275.1 Bacteroidota bacterium
CTGATCTGTATGTCCGGGAGGGAGCGGTTGGACACCTTGAGCTGTCCCGACCATTCGCGGTGATCGTTCATCGCCACCGCTGCATTGTCCCCCGTCGGCGCGAAGATCTTGTTGCTGAAATCCGTGACGTCAGCAGGCAGGAACCGGCGCTGACCGTAAAGATAACCGTCGTCCGTGAACCTCCTCGCGTTGACAAGGAACGTTGTTTTCGGGATACCCGACGGGCCGCTGAGGGACACGGTGTAGCTCTGCACATGCGGCGGAAACGTGGACTTCAGGTAGGGAAACCCGTTCGTCCCCGAGCTGCGTGTCGCATATTCGCCTCCGTACGCCTCGGCGGTCGCCTCATACTTTTCATCGGACCCGCTCCGGAGAACTGCGTTGACCACCCCGCTCATCGCCTGCCCGAACTCCGCGTCAAATGTCCCCGTGATGACCTGGACCTCCTGCAGGACGGACTTATCGAGCTGGACGACCGAGGAGTTGTCATAGGGATTATTGACCGAGACCCCGTCGACCTGATACTGCACCTCTCCGGCGCGTCCTCCACGGAAGTGCCCATCGACGACGCCGGCCTGCAGGTTGACGACGTCGTTCAGGCTCTGGACAGGGAGGGCATTGATGTCGTCCCTGCCGAGGATGGCGACCGAGCTGGTCTGGCGCGTATCGACAAGAGGCTTTTCGGCGACGGATGTAACCTCCCCCATCGAGATCACCGATTCCGCAATTGTCACGTTCAGCGTCGTCGTCTGTCCGGCGCTCAGGCGCACTTCTTTGACGAGGTTCGACTGATAGCCAACCGCGCTCACCCTTGCAGTGTAGTCCCCCACAGGGACGTTCAGTATCAAATAGTAGCCGTCCTCATTCGCCGCGGCGCCGAGTGTCGTACCGACAATCTGCACATTCGCTCCCAGCACCGGCTGATTCTTTGCGTCAACGATCCGGCCGGTGAGTTTCCCTTTCGTGTCGGCGAAGGCGCCGGAGCACGCCGCCAGTGCGAAGAGGCAGGCCAGGAGCACCACCGGCAGACGCGCGAGCCGCCCCGCATGATGGAGAAACCATGAAGACGTCATGGAGAATCCTGAAGGAGGAAATCGCACATAGAATGAGGGGGGCTATCGAGAGAGTGTGAATCACTACGGAGCCTTTTGCCGCTCTCCCGATCGCCCCGCCTCGTTACATGTATGACGCCTGATCCTTACTTGATCAACACCATGGACTTGGTCGTCGAGAGCAGCTTCGCTCCCGTTGCGGCAGGCGTGAACTCAACCCTGTAATAGTAGACGCCGCTGGCGAACCGCGTGGCATCGAACGTCTTCTCCTGCGTCCCGGACCCCGTGACCGTGATGTCTGTTGCATCCAGGAGCTGTCCGAGGACGTTGTACACGCTGATGTGTGCGAGACCCGGACCGGAGACACTGAACTGGATTTTGGTGGTTGGGTTGAACGGGTTGGGATAGTTGCCAAGGAGCTTGAATTCGGCGGCAACATTCTGTCCCGGCTGAGACGCAATGCCCGTCACGAGTGTCGAATTGTCCAGAACTGCGAACGCGGGAGATGCCGCCCAGGGCCATTCGCGGAAGAACCAGGTTCGGTACCCGGAGGTGTCGGTCGTCGTCAGGTCGTAATCATGATAATTCAGGGCGATGGCGACGACTTTATTTTGCTGGCCTGCCGTGTAGCCGAGTTTCGTCAGGTCGAAGGAGGCCTCGATCTGGTAGCCCTGGCTCGGAGCCCCGGCCGGAGTGTTGATCGTCGATCCCGGCTTCAGATGGACGCCGTAGGCGATCGCACCGCGTGTGATCCACAAAGGGGCATCCCATTGTGCCGAAGATCCGCCTTTGCTGACGCTGTCGATGGCAAACCCGAACCGGTATGCCGCCATCGAATGAACGTTCGCATCCCGCAGCGAGTCCGACGGGATGTTCATGCTAACCTGGAGGGCATCGAGCTTATCATCGCCATTCGCAGATACGAGCGATGCGTCGGTTACATCTGCACCCACGTACAGGATGTCTCCCTTGAAGAACATCTTGACCTTCGCAAGCCCCGCATCGATCGGGGTTGCCGGGCCGACGGGAACAAACCCTCCACTCCGGTCGGGACCAATCGTCGGGTAGGCACTCTTGATTGTGTTGTTCCCGAATTGAAGGCTGACAGACGGGACATGGTTCCACACGTCTTCCGACATGTTGCCGTCAACCGTGGGCGCAGCATAATTGGCCGCGTTCGGTATCGTCAGATCAAACCCGTACGTGGGGAGGACCGCCGTGTTGACGTTGACATCGTTCCTCACCAGAATACGGCCTGCGGTCCCTTGTCCGTTGTTTCCCCACTCGTTCATGAACCATGCTTTCGTCGCGACAGCCCTGGGGAGCTTCAGCCAGTCGCCGTCCCATACACAGAGCGTGGCCTGGATTGCGTCTGTCGTCGCAGTGTTCGCGTTATAGCCAAGGCTGTCAAGTGAGACCGACATTTCCAGGACATATCCGGTATCCGCTACGATTTTGCCGGTGGCATCGGTGTCGCTGTTTGCAACGCCCGCGACTTTGTACGCAGCCTTGAGAATGCCACGCGAAGGAAGATCTCCCCCCTTCAGGTTCGGTCCCTGTCCTTTGCCGCTCGAATCCACCCATGTGATGAATATGTCCTTGTGCAGTGTTACCCCGCTTCCGGCACGCTGGTTCCGCTCGTAGATCCCGCCCAGCAGACCATCGGAGTTTTCCCAGCCGTTCCCGCCGACCGAGCTGTCCTTCGCGATCATGGCGATGTAGAGCATGTTCTTCGACTTGTCAGCCAGAAACTTGAACACCGCCTTCGTGCTGTCGGTGGGGGCGCCGGTCCCGTTATAGACCTTCCATCCGCTGGAAGGGTTTCCGTCCTTCACGCCGTATCTCACAACGAGTGATTCGGCTTTCGCCCAGACAGCTTCATTCAGAACACCATCGACGGTCATTGTCGCACCGTTGATGTCGCGCGCCCATACATAATCCTTGCGCGGCTGAAACTGTGCGAAGGCGGCCGTCACCGCCAGCAATGCGCCAAGCAGCAACAACAGTCCACGTTTTTTCATGACAACCCTCCTCCATGTTTTGAAAAATGTACAAGATGAATGAACCAGTGACTCCAGTGTTGAAGAAACGACGTTCCTCCTCAGGCCTCATCCTCCGTTATCTGCGAGGCACGTACACCCATGGAACAAACGCGCATAGTTTCCGATGTCACCTCCTTCTGGCGCTGGTGAGATGTCTGTTAGTTTGTGCAACCACAAGAATGTCGAAGGCTGAGTCTGGTGGGAAGAACAGATTGCTGCTTCGCGTGAGCGTTTCTGTTCTTTACAGCATGTATGACCTGCCTGATGGCTGCGACGCCCAGACCGTCGATGTCAACATTGACGGTGGTCAGCGAGGGAGTGATGTACGCAGCAACCGGGATGTCATCGAACCCGACGAGCGCGATATCTTCAGGGACCCGGAGTCCCGATTCCCGGATTGCGCTCAGAGCTCCGATCGCCATCGAGTCATTCGAAGCAACGATGGCCGTCGGCCGAGGGCTTCGCAGGAGCAGCTTTCTGGCCGCGTCATACCCTGAAGCTTCCGAAAAATCTCCCGGCACTTCCATCTCCGGGGACGCGAATGCACTGCTCTCAGCAAGAGCATCCCGGTAGCCGCGGAGACGCTCGGCGGCGTCAATGTTATGCTCCGTCCCCTTGAGAATTCCGATCCGGGTGTGGCCATGAGAGAGAAGATGCTTCACCATCTGGCACACCCCGCCTCTGTTGTCAATGTTGATCGAGTCGAATGCATCGCCGTCGACATGGCAGTTGAGAAGGACAACCGGAAGGGTCCGGGGAAGGTTTTCGTTCAGCGTGCTCGCGTCGATGTGCGGAGACATGATGATAAGCCCGTCA
>DASVIU010000291.1:0-3976 GCA_036386275.1 Bacteroidota bacterium
CGAGCTTGATGTACGAAAAGAGCGAGGTCACCACCCCGATATACCCCTTCCACGACGAGTCGCCGCGGTCCACGGTGACAAGAATTTCGACATTGTGCTCTTTCGCCCACTCTTCGAGCTCGACGCGGTACAGGAGGTCGAGCGGACTGCGGGCGCCATACAGGAGTATGATACGTTCGAACGCCGTCCTCTCCCTCAGCATGGCGTACATCACGGGCCGGAGAGGGGCCAGGCCTATCCCCCCGGCCACGATGCACACGTCCTTCCCCCGGGCCGCGGTGATCGGCCAGCACGATCCGAACGGTCCGCGGAGACCGATCACGTCCCCCCGCTTCATCTGTGCAAGCCCGGTCGTGACGGTTCCCACCCTGTGGATCGTGTGGGCCAGCGTCCTTCCCTGCGAAGCATCCGAGCTTATCGATAGTGCGGCCTCACCCAGTCCGAACACGTAGAGCATGTTGAACTGACCGGGAAGGAAACTGAACGTCTCCCCCATCGCTCCCAGGTCGATCTGGAGCGTGAATGTATCGTCCGTCTCCCATATCACTTTCTTCACCGTCACAGTGTGGAGACGGAGCCCTTCGCCCGGAGCCGCGGGGGCATGTATGGTTTCATGGTTCATACAAGCGCTCCCGGGGAAGTGGAGTACAGGTCGAGGAGCTGCATTCTCGTCGCCTCGAGGCGGCGTTCCATCACATGGGAGAACCGTGAGAGCATCTGGTATCCGAAGTGATGATCCTGCTCGCATTTCTTCCTCAGGCATTCCCCGTCGAGCGCGACCGCCCGGACCTCGGCGACGGCCACCCCGTTGAAGTGCCACCGGAAGGGGGAGATCAACCAGGACCAGCCGAGCACATCGCCGGGGCCAACGGTCTGTATGCGAATCTTCCCGCGCGCATTCACGTCGGTCTCGAGAGCGATGCGCCCCGTCCGGACCAGATAGAATTTGTTGGCAATTTCCCCTTCATGTATGAGGGGTGCTCCTTCGGCAAATCGTACATTGGATGCACAGCCGACCAGGACCTCCATGTGGGCATCCGACAATCCTCCAAGGAAGGGATGCTGGCGCAGGATTTCCGTAAGATTTTCTGTTTGCATGTCTGCTCCTTATGCGTGAACTCCGTTTTCGCGGATGGCATCGACTTCCGCGGTGATATCGATCCCCGAAGGGCACCACGTGATGCAGCGGCCGCAGCCGACGCACCCGAGGGTGCCGAACTGATCCATCCAGTTCGAAAGCTTGTGCGTCAGCCACTGGCGGTAGCGCGCACGAATAGAGGGGCGAATGTTCCCGCCGGCGACTTTCGTGAAATCCATCGTGAAGCAGGAATCCCATCTCCTGCTCCGCTCCGCCTGCATCCCGGTGAGGTCCGTGGAATCCTCCACAGTGGAGCAGAAGCAGGTCGGGCACACCATCGTACAGTTCGTGCACGCGAGACACCGTTTTGCAACATCGTCCCACCGGGGGTTCTCGAAATTGTCTTTGAGCAACTGCGGGAGATCCCGGACATCCATCCGCTTTGTCAGTGACTCCGCAGCACGCGCGACGGCGTCGAGCGCCGACCTCGTCTCCGGCTCCGTCGCCTCCCTCTGCGGCACCGCTCCCAGGACTTCTTCCCCGCGTGGGGTCCCGGCAGAGGCGACGAAGTAGTGTTTTCCGCCTTCCAGCACTTCGGTGAGAGCTATATCAAATCCCCTCGTCGCACCCGGACCGGTCCCCATCGACGCGCAGAAACAGTTAGCCCCGGTGACGGTGCAATTCACGGCGACGATGAATGCGTTGTCGCGGGCAGCCTTGTACGCCCTGTCGACATACGTCCCCCCCGTGAAGACCTGGTCCTGCATGAGTATCCCGCTCACCTCGCACGGCCTGACCCCGAAAAACGCCATCTTCGGACGCTTCTCCGTCCCCTCCGGGGTTATGGTAAAGCCCTTGCCGGCCCTGGTGGCCCTGAACATCGTAAGCCGCGGGGGGTAGAGGAATTTCTTCCAGGAGACCGGGCCGACCACAAATCCGAATAGCATGGCGTCGTCCCGCCTCTTCAGGCTGTAGTGGGACGGCTCCTGTTCGTCTCCGAATCCGCGGGGAAGGTCATCCACAGACCGGATCGAATCAAGGACAATCGCACCGCTCCTCACAGTGGGACCGATCAGCAGGTAGCCTCGTTTGATGAGCTCCTCCATCAGATTATGGAGCTCTGTGGAATCTATGATGAACATGAAAACCCCTGAGCAATGGTAGTGACAGGCAAAAGGACCAACCATCCATTCGGCATAAGGTGTGCCAGAGGGAGCCCTGAGGGAAGCCACAGAAAAGATTGAGCGATTGACAGAGAATCAACGGTAATCTGACCCTCAGCCGCGTGAGGATTCCCAGTGATAAGAGGCGGGGAATGAAGCGTTTGCAGATTTGAAAAAGGATATCAACTGTGTATATTTGTTCTACATAGTCGATCCACGACAGTTGAAAAGATCAACACTTTCCTATGACCATTTCCATACTGGCTGTCCTGTTCCTGGCTGTCATCCTGGTGGTTTCATTCGTCGGATTCCGGGCTATCATCAGACAGGGGAAAGCTCCGGAGGATCTCAACAAGGAGAAGTGCTCCATATGCCGGACGCAGTTCAACAGGTCCCAGCTCATCGAGCGGCAGGTCGGCGATTACAGGCTCCTCCACTTCTGCCAGTCGTGCATCATGTCACTCCACAACGAGATAATCTCGAAGAACTGAATGTCACTCAGACGGAGGAAGACGGGCAGAGGTGATTCACCGGACAGGCAGGGCAATCGGGTTTACGTGCTTTGCAGGTTTTCCTTCCGTGAAGGATCAGGACCGTCCCCAGTTCAATCCAGTCCTTTTCCGGAAAGAGATCCATGAGGTCCGCCTCGATCTTTTCCGGCGTATCCTCCTTCGTGAACCCGAGGAGCCGTGCAAGACGGTGCACGTGCGTGTCAACCACCACGCCCGATGTGATGCCGAAGGCCTGCCCAAGAACGACGTTCGCCGTCTTGCGCCCCACCCCGGGGAGGTTAACGAGGTCTTCCATATTCCGGGGGACTTTTCCCCCGAACCGCTCCACCAACATACTGCTACAGGCGATCACGTTCTTCGCCTTCATCCTGTAAAACCCTGTTGACCGGATTTCTTTCTCCAGTTCCTCCCGGGGAACCGAGGCAAGGTCCGCCGGCGCCGGATATTTTCTGAAGAGGTCTTTCGTCACCATGTTCACCCGCACATCCGTGCACTGCGCTGAGAGTATCGTCGCCACAAGGAGTTGAAAGGCGTTCTCATGGCGGAGCGCGGTGTGCGCGGAAGGGAATTCTTTCCTGAGCGTCCGAAGGACGGACATTCCCCTCACCCGCTTTTTCGCGGGATCCTCTGTACGGGGGGGCCGGTGACTCATGATGTGCGCGGGTGGAACAGTTCCTTGACGATGAGGCTCGCCTCTGAGCCGAAAATTTCACTCGCAAACGGGGGGTCGTTGGCCGAACGGAGCCGGTCGATAACACCCGGCGCGTCTTCGCGCCGGGAGAGGAGGATGCGGAGCGCAAACTCACTCCCGCGCCCGAGTCCAAGTTTGCGCTGCCAGAGCGTTGCGGCCGGGGCTCCAGAACCGGGGAGGGCGCCGTCGATCAGCGGCGCGAGTGAATCCCGGAACTGGTCGTACGGAACGGCCGGCTTGTCAAATGAAAGCACCGCTTCCCCCCAGGCGGATGGAAGCGACTTCCAGAAATCGGCCCCGGAAGCGTGGACCAGATTGTGCGCAGCAACCACAAACGGCGCAGCCTGACCGATGTGCTTCCCGTGCGCCGAAGCGTATATCCCGAGCCTGTCCCGGACAACATGCTCGAGGACATCGAGGTTCAATCCCCCCCGGACGGCGTACACCGATTCGTACGCCCCGGAACCACCCCTCGGGACATTCAGACCGAGAGCTGCTCTGGAGCGCCGGCCGTTTGCCTCCAGTTTCTTCA
>DASVIU010000292.1:0-5840 GCA_036386275.1 Bacteroidota bacterium
ATCCCTCACCTCCCATGTCAGCGTCGTGGTCTCCAACCCGCCGACCCCCTTTACCGCGATTTCAGGCGGAGCCGCCCCCATGAAGGCGATCGTCTGCGCAATCCCGCTTCCGCCGCCCCCGCTGATCTGCGATCGGCGCACCATCGAGACGTTCACCGACGTGGGAGTGGCGTTCGCGCGGATCGGCGCGACGATCGATGTGTCGCGCCAGCCCGAGATGTGGAAGGAGAGCACCACGGAGGATGTGCTGTCGATGTTGAACGAGAACGAAAAGGCCCCGGTGGAAGTCGTCACCGCGGATTCGGTCCCGGCCGTAAGGCTCTGCGCCGAAATCGTGACACCCGCCAGCGGTGTCTGCGTGGTCTGATCGCTCACAATCCCCGTGACGACCCCTTTTCCGGCCTGGGGACCGTTCGAACTGCTGTTGTTGTTGCACGACACGGCGAGTGCCCCCATCGCCGCAACAAAGAGAACTCCAAAAAATGTCTTTCTCATAGGGTGCCGTCCTTTTCGTTGTGTGGACCTGTCAACGCGGTCACTCCGCCTTTTTGACCGAGACGTGACGTTCGTACTTCAACTGATCCAGCAGCCAACGATCGAATATGCCGTCCTCTTTCGTCTTCTGCGTGATCCGTTCCTGAAGCGTGGGTACCAGCTCGGCCTTCAGCAGGATCACTAGTTCCTTTTTGATAAGGTTGTCGCTGTTGAAACCGAAGAGATACCGGAGGCCGAAGACGTACCAGGGAAGATCCTTCAGGAACGGGATCCCTTCCCGGATGACATCGGTCTGGGAATTATACAGCCCCCCGATGATCGTCTCTTCGCCGTCCAGCAGGAGCAGGTTCGTGGTGGCCTTGGTCTTGTTGATGATCGTGCTGATGGCTCCGGGCTGGACCGAGCTCCGTTCGACGTCCACGTTCATGTGTATGAAATTCACTCCCTGCTCAGTGATGACCTGCGGGGTCACCTTGGCGATCGTTCCCGCGCTGTAGAACTTGTCGATCAGGTTTCCCGCAAAATCACGCTCGCGGATCGAGAAGTCCTGCCCGACCTGGATGCGCCCCTCCTGACCCGACCGGACGGTCAGCTGGGGACTGCTCATGATCTCCCCCAGCTCGTAGTTCGAAAAAATGTTCACAATGAAATCGAGGTTCGCGAAGCTCAAGTGGGGAGTCACTTCGGTCTTGAAGATGGTGCTCGTGACCTGTGTCGCTCCCAGGAACGCGGAATTGATGTCCACATTGCTCGTGCTCTTCATGAACGTCCAGTCGATGCCCTCCTGGTCAAGCTTTGTGAGATTGACTTCGAAGAAGACCGTCGAGATCTTGACTTCACGGCTCCTGAAATTGGCGACCTCCTTCTGGATTTCGACGTTCCCCGGCGTGCCCCCGGGACCGGTCGTCGTGATAGCACCGGGCTGCGATTTCCCCGCTTCCGAGCCGGCCGCGGCGCCGATCTGGATATAGTTCTCGTACTCCGTGAACCAGATGTCGTTCTTCCGGCAGATCGACTCGAGCGCATCCTTCCACTGCATCCCCTGGATGTCGACGTTGATCGGCATGGTGCGGCGCTCGGTATCGATGATGATCTTCCCGGTGAATTTCTTGCTGATCTCGCTGATGGCCGTGAGTGCCCGGTCCAGGGGTGTTGTCGGTGCGATGGATACCAACTCCTGGGGGGAGGTGTAGCCGCGCGTCTGTTTCTGCCACGCCTGGTCCCCCTGGGCGTACGCACCTTCCAGCCAGGCGCACGCGATGACCAGAACCACGAACAACGCTGTCTTCTTCATGATATCCTCGGTCCTATTTTTTTACAACTGTTTGAAGTGGGCCATAGCGGATCTTCAGCTCGACCTTTTGGATGATGCCCCCCTTGTTCAGCGTCCCCTCGATGCGTCCGCCTTCGGGGTCGATCTTCGTCAAATACCCGAGATAGATTTCGTCCCCTTCCTGCAGGGTCCGGATGTTGTTGCTCTGGTCGAGAACATACGCCTTCCCCGTGATCACGGCCTTGAGGTCTGAGCGTTCGATCTCCACGAGCTCACGGGTGTTCGGAGTGATGCCGCTCGAGATGACCGGTGTGAAGGGATCCACGTTCAGCGTGTTCGGCGTTATCGACCTCTCCCCCATCGAACTGGAGAGTTCGGCGACCGAGGAAAAGTAGGCATGGACGAGCATGTCGAACGTCACGAGCACTTTCCCCTCTTCTTTCTCCGTCGGGGCCACTTCGATCCCCCTCATCGAGATCGACTGTATCTTGAAGAGCTTCCTGTCGTTCTCCAGGTACCAGATGAACCTGTAGAAGTTGTCGAAGGGGGCCTCCCCCTTCAGGTTATAGACGTTGTAACCGTAGTTGCCGTGCGACTGCAGGCCGTTGTAGACCATATCGAGCTTGACGTACCCGCTCAGGTCGATCAGCCGGCTGAAGTAGGCGTAGCTCTGCGAGGTGATGTCCACGGGGGGGATGTCCTTGTTCCGATTCTCCCACCGCTTCTGGGTGTCGGTCAGCAGCGCGCTCAGGTCGTTGAACTGGTTGACGAGGTTCGGCGTGTTCTGCAGCTCCTCGTCGTTCTGCTTCACCTGCTTTTCAATCGTCTTCGCTTTCCGGGGAAGGTTGAACGCGCGTATATACGTCCCCACCCCCAGGATCACGAGGAACAGGATGCCGAGCGCGACACTGTTGCGGATTTTATATGACACGACCGTTCTCCTTTTCCTGAATGGTTACTGGCCGCCGGCGAGCGCGGGAACCTCGATCTGGTACCGGTAAACGGTCTGCTCGCGTATCGCCTGGACATCCACCTCTTTCAGGAGCGAATTGTCAAAGAGGGTCGAGAGCCGCGGGATACGGGTGCGATAAACGGCGAACCCGTTCAGGTGGAGGACGCTGTTATCCCCTCCCGCCGTGAAATCGGAGAGCCAGATCGAATTGAGATCCTCCACGCCGTGACTGATCTGGGTCAGGACCTTGCTCCAGCGCTCCGAGCCCGGTACTAGCGAATCGTACAGGGCGAGCGAGGTTTTGTACCTGACGAGCTGGCTCTGGAGGGCGTCGATCGAGCTCGAGAGGGTCTGGTTTTCCGCCCGCTGCCCCTCCTTGAGCGTCAGGACCTCTTTGAGCTCCTTGATCTCCTTCCCCTTCTGTGCTATCGTCCATGTGAAGAAAATTGTCGAAAGAAAGAGGAGGAGGAGGAGGAGATATCCGTGCCAGGCCAGCTTGAAGACCCGCTGTCCTTCGCGGACCTCGGCAGGGAGCAGGTTGATCCTGTAGATGGTCGGGTTGTCCGTGTCCAGGACTTTCCATGCCGCCCCGATCGGGACGGCATAGTCGGAAATGGTCTCCTGTTGTTCCGCGCTCAGCTCGGAGGTATCCAGGCGCGGGGCAAGGAGATATTCGACTTCCTGGTCGGGAAGCTGCTGGAGGAGAAAATCCCGGAATCCGATCCGCTTGGATTCCCCGGCGAGTATGATCCGGTTGATTCTCGGGATGGCCAGGTTGTCCTGTTCCAGCAGCAGACGGCTGTAGACGGTGTTCAGGAGATTCGGCGAATCGTATCCTTCGCCCAGGATGGGGGCAAACTGATAGAACTGGTCCCCCCGCATGAATATCAGACGCGTGAACTCCACCCCGACGTAGATGATGACGGAGACTTCCTGCGGCTGGAGGTCGTAGTTGAGGCGGACCAGGTTCATCAGGGAGACGTCCGAGCTGTCGATCGCCGGGATGAAAGGGATACGTCCGCCGATGAACCCTTTGACGTTCTCCAGGGAATTGATCAGGCTCAGGCCGTCCTCGCGGACGATACAGAGAAGGTTGCCTTCGTCGGTCCTGATCGCGTCGACGGCGTCGGCAGCCGGCTGGAACGCGCGGATGTTCTTCAGTTCCTCGAGTATGCGGTCCTTGAGCTTCGTCCCTTTGAGTCCGAAGTCGCTTTCCAGGACGTGGTAATAGATCGCCGGCTCTGCCAGACTGTAGGTGAGGGAGTAATTGTTTACGGAATACTGGGCGAGAAGCCCGAGCAACACCGCATTGTTGTCATCAGTCTGGGCTTCTGGGACGGCCTCGGTCGAGGAGGTCTCACCGAGGCTGAATGCATCGGTGCTCTCTCCCATAGCAGGGACCATCGTCTCCGCGGGTTTCTGCTCCTGGAGCTTCGTGATCAGTGTGGCCGATTTCAGATCCTGGACGGTGACACGCTTCTTGCGGATGGTCAGGTGTGCAAGCTTGACATCCAGACCATCGACGAAGACGCCTAGGACCGATTTTCCTCGTCCTGTTACCGTGACCATAGGGGGACTTTGTCAGTTGTGAATGGAGACAACCTCAATCACCCACCTGGGTGATGTTCATGATCTGCTGGAAGCGGCGCTTGTTGTTGGCAGCGACGATCGCGTTTTCCAGGGATATCTTCTTCTGCATATACAACCGTTTCAGGTCCTGTTCCAGCGTTGTCATGCCGACGTCCCCCGACTCAGCCATCATCTGGTAGATTTCGCCCGTGTTGTTGTTCTTGATGGCGGCGCGGACGGACGGGATGACGATCATGACTTCCTTCGCGAGCAGGCGCTTTCCGTCGAGGCTCGGAACCAGCTTCTGGGAAATGACGGCGGTCAGCGTGTCCGCAAGCCTCATGCGGACGCGCTCCTGCTCGTTGACGGGGACTTCACCGATGATACGGTCGATCGTCTCCACCGCGGAGGCGGTGTGCAGAGTCGAGAAGACTTTGTGACCGCTGTCCGTGATTTCGAGCGCGGTGAGGATCGTGTCCGGATCCCGCATTTCCCCGATGACGATAATGTCGGGGTCCTGCCGGAGAGACTGGATCGCCCCTTCCTTGAACGAAAGCGTGTCGCGCCCGACTTCCCTGTGCCGGACGATGCAGTGATCCGGCCTGTGGACATACTCCACGGGGGACGCAATGATCACAACATGGCCGTCGACGGTGTGATTATTGGCATCGATGATGCTATCCAGCGTCGCGCTCTTCCCCGAACCGGTGATGCCGGTGACAAGCG
This sequence comes from Bacteroidota bacterium, assembly GCA_036386275.1. Classification (GTDB taxonomy): domain Bacteria; phylum Bacteroidota; class Ignavibacteria; order UBA10030; family UBA6906; genus Fen-1273. Next base: position 5,016 of record DASVIU010000292.1, read on the forward strand.
TCAGCCCCTGCTCCGTGTGGGCAAGGCTGAGCATTTTCGTCACATTGGGATGGAACTCGAGATTCTTGTAGGGGCGCACGGTCGCCTGGATGGCGCGCATGTTGAGTGCGAGGTGGTCGAGGTCGAAATACGCGTTCGCCCTGAAACGGTACATCTGCTCGTCCTCGACGATGCTGTACGAGAGATCAAGGCTCCGGTTCTCATACAGGAACAGGCGCTGTCGCTCGATCAGGATGCTCTGAATGAGGACGTTGAATTCATCGAGTGTGAATTTCCCCAGGTCCTTGGCGGGGCGTTTCTCCCCGTAGATCCGGTACCAGACATTCCCGCCCGTCCCGTATCCGCCCATGTCGATGTCGGACGCATTGATATTCGACATCTTCATGAGGTAACTGTCCATCAGTTTCCGGAGCGCAGTCCGCTCCGCCGGCGACTGCTTGGTCAGAAGGTCGCCGATAAGCATCTGCCTCTCCATCCCCGGCACGGTGTCAGGGATGGCTCCGGAGATTTCCTGTAGTGTCCGTATCGCAGTCTCTATCATATCGCGAGATTTGACGAATGATTGAACCGGAAACCAACTATGAATATATTCATTGACTGATCCATTGTCAACAAGTCACACCGGGACAAAGCTCACTGCCCGTCATCTAAGTAGAGACTTCATTCCCGGCGGGCAATGGCATAAAAATGAATGTATTATGAGTGTTCATAAACCCTTGTGAAAAGCAGGATTTCTTCAATTCTCCCACCATGAGACCATCTCGAAGCTGTCTGAATACGGGAAATAAGGAGGCTGCTGGTGGTCGAACCTCGGATCGTTCCTGA
>DASVIU010000293.1:0-3973 GCA_036386275.1 Bacteroidota bacterium
GGCGGCATCGGCTTCGATGTCGGTCACAAACCCGTACTTGTATTCCTGGTTTGCGAGTTCTTCGATGTTGCTGGTTTCGGTGCTCATGGGTTCACACTGTCTCCTGTTCCGGCACCGGTTTCGCCGCCGGCGGGCGTGCAACTGCCGGCGCCGGAGCCGCGGGCCGTGCCGCCGGGACCGGTTTTGAAGATGGCGTGCGGAATTCGGGATAGTTCAGGGCCCAGCTTTGCCGGTCAATAGGGATCAGGACCCCTTCGCGCTCCAGCGTCGATACAAATTCATGTGCGATCTGTTCCGACTCGGGATACCCCGCCTTGATCCCCTTTCGTTCCAGGAAGAGTTGAATCCCGTACTGGATGTCCCGGAAGAAAATGTTCGACTGATGGTAGAGCGGGAATCGTGATTTCAGAAACGTGAGCACCTCTGTACGGTGTTCAAGGACTTCCGGCGCGTGTTTCATTGTGCGAGTATGCCTGTGTGGTTAATGGACGGATTCCGCATTGGCCCTGGTCATCTCCGTCTGCGGGCCGGTGTGCCGGGCAATTTTCAGGACGCTCTCTTTCACTCTGCCGATCGCGTATTCGATCTCCTCCCCGGTGGTGAACCTGCCGAGTCCGAACCGGAGCGAACAGAGCGTCTCCTCCCGGGTCAGTCCGATCGCCCTGAGCACGTGCGACGGTTCCGGTGACGCAGAGCTGCAGGCCGAACCGGCGGAGACCGCAATATCCTTCATTGCCATCATCACGGCATCGGCGTTCGCTCCCGGGAAAAGCAGGTTCGCGTTGTGAGGGAGATGATGTATGGGATGGCCGTTCACCCTGATCCCGTCAAGGGCCCCGGTCAACCCCCCCACAAGGCGATCACGGAGCCCGGTAAGCCTGCGGGATTCTTCGGGCATGACAGCGGCCGCAATCTCAGCAGCGACGCCGAATCCCGCGATCCCCGGAACGTTCAGGGTCCCGGGACGGATCCCTTTCTCGTGTCCCCCCCCGTCGAGAAGAGGCACAAGGCGGATTGCCGGGCGCCCTCCCCTGACAGCAAGGGCGCCGACCCCTTTCGGCCCGTACATTTTGTGTGCGCTGAAGGAAAGAAGATCGATATGCATTGCGTGCATGTCGATGGGGACTTTCCCCGCAGCCTGCGTGGCATCGGTGTGGAAGAGGACCCCGTGTTCGCTGCAAAGCGCCCCGAGCGCTTCAACAGGTGCTATCGTTCCGATCTCGTTGTTGGCTGCCATGATCGAGACCAGTATCGTCCCCGGGGTCATCGCGCGCCGGACATCTTCCGGATCCACCATACCGTGCCGGTCCACCGGAACACGGATCACTTCAAAGCCTTCCTGCTCCAGGCGTGTGCACGTGTCGAGCACGGCACGGTGCTCGGTCACCGCGGTGATGATCCGGTTTCCCCTGGCGCGGAGTCCTCTGGCGGCACCCTTCAGGGCGATGTTGACCGACTCTGTCGCTCCGCTTGTAAATACGATCTCTTCCGGGAGTGCACCGATCAGCGCGGCAACGCGCCGGCGAGCCTGTTCGACCGCCGCCTCCGCCCGCCAGCCGAACTCGTGTTGCGTGCTCGATGCGTTTCCGTACACTTCGTCCATCAGGGGGATCATCGCATCGATGACTCGCCTGTCGACGCGCGTCGTGGCCTGGTTATCGAGATAGACTGGGATATTCATCGCCTCAGACAATCTCCGAAAGGTTCATCGTGCTGAATGCACGCTCTATGTTGGCCTGCACCTTCGTGAGGGGGGACTTGATCGTGCAGACGGTGAACACGTTACATGTCTGCGGCCCCTCCGAAAGGCACTGAACAATCGCCTGCCGCGTCCCCTCGATGGCGCTGATGATGAGAGACACAGGTATCTCGACAGGCGGCCTGGCGAGTGCGTACCCTCCCCGCATTCCCTGGTGGGACGAGATAAGCCCCGACTTGGTCAGTTTCTGCAGCACCTTGGAGAGAAGCTCATAGGGTATCCCATACGTGTCGGCGATTTCCTTCGCCGTCACGATCTCACCCGCCGGCTTCGTTGCGATATGCCGGATGGCGATCAGCCCGTATTCAACTTTTTTTGAGAGTCGTATCATTCCGGATTACCCCCTGAGAGTTAATATACGACCGTACAAGTCCAACTTTAGGTCAAAAAAAACGACCTTTTCTGGTCATCTGTATTATTAACATCTTCCATCGCCGTGCGAGTTCCCCTTGGCCATAAAATATACCACTCTCCTGTCACTTTGTCAAGAAGTGATGCAGTGTGATCCACTCGGGCTCAGAGCCCGCAGCGGGTGAGTCCCCTTTGCATTTTTGGAGCCTTTTCGGTATTTTCTCCCCGCACAACTCAAGAGAACCATGCTTGCAATCGAGTCAGACGCTCTTTCCAAGGTGTACAAAAGCGGCCTGTTCCGCCGGCAGGAAGTAACCGCGCTCACAGGGTTTTCCATTCAGGTGGAGACGGGCCAGATATTCAGCCTCCTGGGGCCCAACGGGGCAGGGAAAACCACATTTATCAAGATGCTCCTTTCACTGGCCGCCCCCACATCCGGAAGTGCGTCCGTACTCGGGCGCCGGCTGCCGGACGTCCGGGTCAGAGAAAAGGTGGGATACCTTCCGGAAAACCACAGGTACCCCGGCTACCTTACGGGGGAACAGGTGTTGCGTTACTTTGGCAAACTGGGGGGAGCCCCTTCCAGCGCACTCCCCGGGCGTATCGGCACACTGATGGAGCTTGTCGGCATGTCTCAGTGGCGGACAATGAAGGTAAAGAAGTACTCAAAAGGGATGATGCAAAGGCTGGGGCTCGCCCAGGCTCTCATCAACGATCCGGAGATCATATTTCTGGACGAGCCGACGGACGGAGTTGACCCGGTCGGCAGGAAGGAGATCCGGGAGATACTGCGGGACCTGAAAAGGAGGGGAAAGACGATTTTCCTGAACTCACACCTCCTTTCGGAAGTCGAACTCGTTTCCGACAGGGTCGCAGTACTCGACAAGGGGCACCTCCTGAAAGTGGGGACCGTCGACGAGATGACCGCGACAGGACAGGCGTATGTCATCGGCATCACGGGCACGCTCCCTGAGTCTGTGACCGTGGCCGCGCGGGCATTCGTGATCGGGCTCTCGCAGCAGGGGGAAAATGTCACGGCGGAGTGCCGGACAACCGCCGAGCTCAACCAGGTGATCGACCTCCTGAGGAAAAATAATGTGGAGATCACGTCCGTCACCCGGCAGCGGAGCACCCTGGAGGATTCGTTCATCTCCCTGATCACCGGGGAGGGGCGCCCATGAAGATCATCACGCTCGTCAGGGGGACGATCAGGGAACTTGCCGCCAAAGCGACGCTGTACGTCCTTGCCGGAATTTCTACGCTGATGCTCATATTCGCCGCCCTCGCCATCGGGGCGGACTCGACGGCCGACGGAATGTCGATAACATTCTTCGGAAAGCCGGCTTCTCCGCCGGTCACGCATGAGACGCTTGCGGATCTCGCGGGGAAACTCGAAGCGGGATTTGCGGGAGGCCTGTTTTTTGGAGTCGTTGTCTTCGGTGTCTTCGGCACCGCCGGGGTGATCCCCGACGCCCTCGAAAAAGGGACCGTCGACCTCTACCTTTCGAAGCCGATCGCACGGTGGCAGCTCCTCCTGGGAAAATACCTCGGGAGCGTCACGGTCATGTTTCTGAACATCCTCTACTTTATCGGCGGTCTCTGGCTCATCGTGGGGGTCAAGGTGGGGGTCTGGAACACCCAGTTCCTCCTGAGTTCCTTTCTGCTGACATATGTCTTCGCCTCGCTTTATGCCGTCGTCGCATTGTTCGGGGTCGTCTCCAGAAATATGGCGATCGCAATCATCGCGGGGATACTCTACCTCTTGCTTGTTGCGGGACCTCTCGAGAGCCGCCAGACCGGCCTCTATCTCCTTTCGGAGAGCGGGATCTACAGGGGAATTCTGGACGGACTGTATTACATATT
>DASVIU010000294.1:0-1939 GCA_036386275.1 Bacteroidota bacterium
CATGTGTAACCTCGCGTGCGATGGCTGCTACCGAGAAAACGAAAAAGGCTCGCACAAAGGCCTGGATGTGGTTAAGCACGAACTCGATGTGTTTCAACAAAAGCGCAATTCTGATTGCATCTCTATTGCGGGTGGCGATCCTCTGCTTCATCCGCAGATCATCGAGATAATATCGGATATCAGGCGCCGCGGGCTCAAACCAATTGTCAATACGAACGGCGTTGCACTGAGGAAAGAATTCTTGCGCGAACTCAAACAGGCCGGCGTCTATGGCTTTACTTTTCACGTGGACAGCAAACAGGGGCGCGGTGGAAAATGGAGAGGGAAGAATGAGATCGAGATGAACGATCTCAGGTATGAGTATGCCCGCATGGTTGCCGATGTCGGCGGCGTTGCCTGTTCCTTCAACAGTACCGTGTATGAAGATACACTTCAATTCGTACCGGGAATGATCAAATGGGCTCAGATGAACATCGACATTGTTAATACGATGGTGTTCATTGCATTCAGACATGTTGTCCCCCAGATGCCGTTCGACTGGTTCGCCGGGGGGAAGACAGTCGATTGGCAAATCATACCTTACCATTCAGAGTCCGCCAGAAAAGTTGATATTCTTTCAACCGATTTGTTGGCAAAAGCTCGCGAACAGTATCCGGAATTTACTCCGGCGGCATTCCTGAATGGCACGGAAAAAGTTGATTCGTACAAGTGGTTGCTTACGGAACGCGTCGGAACGCCGAAGAGGATTTACGGTTATCTTGGTCCGAAATTCATGGAGCTCGTGATGATGACTCATCACTTTACAAAAGGCACGTATCTTTCCTATGCATCGCCAAGCATGGCCAAGATGGGAAGAGCCGCAATGCTGTTGCTCTGGCCATTTGACAAAGCTCTGAAGAAAGCTGCCGGCAAAATGCTGAGGAACCCCCTGAATCTGTTCAAACGCGCTCACTTTCAAACAATCCTGTTCATCCAACCGGTTGATTTTATGCAAGATGGGAGACAGAGCATGTGCGATGGCTGCCCGGATATCACTGTCTTCAACAATGAACTTGTTTGGTCTTGCAGGCTGGAAGAACTGAAGACCTTTGGAACATTCTTGCGGAGCGTTGAAAAAGCTGTCCCCTAGAGTCATGTATATTTCCCGCACCGATTAAGAATAGAAAGAACGTCGCATCCTTGCTTCGCGTTGTTTCCTTTTCTCCGCACTGGATTGTTTTTGTCAGAGCCCCTCGGATAATATACGCTTTCTGCCTCACCGTTCTTTAGACTGACGGTTCTCGAGAAATTCCTGCTCCCGGGGGAGGAATATGTCCAGTGTACCCACCAGCGCAGAGATCGGCGTATCGTGCCACGCACACCATATATCCCTTTCGGAGAAGAAGAGCTCCGTTCCCCATTCCTCATCTGTGATAGGTTTCATCTCCCACAGATTGTACACTCGCAATTTCATGCCGCTTGGAAAACCGTTCCCGTTGCAGAACATACCCCATCCCCAACTCCTGGAGGTACAATGAAATGCAAATCTGCGATTCTTGTCGCCGGCCTATCCTGCGCCTTGCTCGCGTCGACGGGTGCTGCCCAGACGAAGGACAGCAAGATGATGGCTCTTATCGCGCGTGGAAAATACCTTGTGACGATCGGCGGGTGCGGTGACTGTCACTCACCGAAGATCATGACCCCCCGGGGACCGGCGGTCGACGAAAAAAACGTTCTTGCGGGCACGCCGGCAGCAATGGCCGTTCCTGCCGTACCGGACGGAGTGCTGGGTCCCGACAAATGGGGGGCGCTAGCATCGATGGACCTGACCGCTTGGGCCGGCCCGTGGGGTGTCAGCTTCTCGAGTAACCTGACGCCCGACAAAGAGACCGGAATCGGCAGCTGGACGGAAGCGATTTTTATCGAGGCGATGAGGACCGGCAAGCATATGGGTGAGGGG
>DASVIU010000295.1:0-2718 GCA_036386275.1 Bacteroidota bacterium
TTCGTCCGTCCGGGAATCCCCGGTCATGCATATTGTCCGCATTTGCTCTCCGATTGTACACCCTGTCATCACGGTAGTCCATCCTGTCACATTTTTGCATCCTTCCGCTTCGACTTTCCGTATCTCTCATCAGAGAATAGAAGGAAGAACCGTTCATCACAAAAGGAGGGTGCTATGAAAACCGTACTTGCAGTCGGTGTCGTAATTCTGAGTGCGACCCTGGGATATGCCGGACCGGGGGATGTCTCCCGTCCCGCTCCCGATCTGGAGCTGACAGAAGCGAAGCTCCTCGATGATGTACACTGCGATAATTGCCAGACAAAAGAAAGCGCCATTTTCGATCTCGGCGAATTGCGATCTGAGAAGGCGGTCATTCCCCTTATGGAAGTCCTCCACAGGGATGGAGACGAGTCCTCTCGCGTGGTGGCCGCACTCGCGCTTTGCCGTATCGGTGATGCACGGGGCACATTTGCCGTGAAGCGCGCCGCGACATTTGACAGGAGCGAAAAAGTACGTACCCGTGCCGCGTGGTTCTACAACACATACGTCAAGGAGGGAAGCTTCCAGTTCGAGCCCGTCCAGACGGCGTTGGCGAGCAAGAACTGATCCGGCTGCATGTTGTGCCATACGGGCTCCCCGGCTGTCCTGGCTCCGGGGGGCCCTGTTGGTTTTTCCCCCCACAGAATCGTCTGGTTTCGCCCCCCCGACCCCCCGCCTCATTGAGAATCTCCTGAATTATTGGTATCCTGCATACCTGTAGGAGTGTGCGATGGTCGGCCAGACGATCTTGAACTATAAGATCCTCGAGAAACTCGGTGAGGGGAGCATGGGCGTGGTGTACAAAGCCCAGGACCTCACGCTCGGCCAGATGGTGGCCCTCAGGTTCCTGCCAATACAGCTTTCCCACTCAGAAGTCGATCGCGCCCGTTCAATCCTGGAAGCGAGGGCCGCCTCGACGCTGACCCATCCGAACATCTGCACCGTCCAGGCGATAAAGGAACATGAAGGACAGATGTTCATTGTCATGGACTATGTCGAGGGGGAGACCCTCCGGAAGAAACTGACGGCCGGACCCGTGCAGGTGAGACGGGCGATCGAGATCGGGATGCAGATCGCTGAGGGACTTGCAATCCTCCATGAACACGGGATGACCCACCGGAACATCAAGCCGGAAAACATCATGATCCGGAAGGACGGGGTCGTTCAGGTCATGGATTTCGGGCTCATCAGAAGAGGGGGGCTCTCGCCGGAGGCGAGGGAGGGGAGTACCGCCGGCACAGCCGCCTACATGTCCCCCGAGTTGATCCAGGGGCACGCCTCGGACCAGCGGACGGACATATTCTCTCTCGGCATGGTGCTCTACGAGATGCTGTCGGGACAACCCCCGTTTCGGGGGGCGGACGAAGCAGCCGTCATTGAGGAAATACTGACCGTTGAGCCCCACCCTCTTTCGTCTGCCGTCGAGGGAATCGACAATGTGCTTGACGCGATTGTTCTTGAATGCCTGGTGAAAGACCAGGAAGAGAGATATCAATCGGCAAGGGAACTGGCCAAAGACCTTCGCCGCTACCTCAGGACTGCAGGCGGACCCGGTGGCGAGCGTATGGTGAAGGTTGGAGTGTCCCGGAGAGTTGAGCCCTCCGTTCCTCCCCCCCGTGATCCCGGAATCCTGAACGCCGGATTGATAAAGTGGGGGGTTTTCCCGCCGGCGCAGCCGGAGAATCGCCCGGCCGCAGCAGAGGGGGGACAGGGATCCGCTCCTGCCGCTGCTTCCTCTCCCCTGAGATCAGGCAGGATTTTCCCCTGGGTTCTCGTTTCTATTCTCGTTGTCGCGGCCGTGGCGTTCGCGCTCCTGTATTTCCGGGGGACGGTCTCCAAATCACGCACGGTCCGCTCATTCATCCGCCCGCCGGAGAATTTCACATTTGCCAGGATGTCCGGCGGTGCCAGCGGAGGACATTTTGCTCTCGCGCCGGATGGAAAGAAGCTGACATTTGCCGCAACGGACTCTGCAGGAGTGACCCGTCTTTGGGTTCGTTCTCTCAATTCTCTTCAGTGTGTCCCGCTTGCGGGGACCGATGAAGCTTCATACCCGTTCTGGTCGCCCGACAGCAGGTGTATTGGTTTCTTCTCGGGGGGAAAGCTCAGGAGGATTGACGCCTCCGGGGGAGCGGTCAACACGCTCTGTGAAGCGGCGTCCGGAAGGGGAGCCACCTGGAGCGGCGATAACATAATCCTGTTTTCTCCTTCTTCGTCCGAGCCTCTCAATCAGATCCCGGCCGCAGGGGGGACTCCCTCGCCCGTCACGAAGCTTGATCCGTCGAGGCTCGAACATTCACACCGGTGGCCCTGGTTCCTGCCGGATGGTAAGCACTTCCTTTACCTCGCGCGCTCGTCATCATCGGACATCATCTACGTCGCTTCACTCGACGGGAAAGAAAGCAAGGAGCTGCTGCGCAAACACTCCAACGTCGTCTACGGGAATAGTTGCCTCCTCTTTATAGAAGAGGGAGCGCTGATCGCCCAGCCATTCGATCTGGGCGGGCTCGAGTTACGGGGCCTTCCCGCCACCGTGGCGGAGGGGGTGCTGTATGATCCGGGATTCGGACGGGGAGAATTTTCCGTTTCCGGTCACGGAGAGCTCCTCTACGGGGAGGGAGGATCTGAAAACGCCGGACTCGCATGGTTCGATCGATCCGGGAATTTCAACGGGTTTGT
>DASVIU010000296.1:0-3266 GCA_036386275.1 Bacteroidota bacterium
TGCATGGGGAGGCGGCAATCTGTATTCAACCTTCAGCAACGATCCGACCTACCCTGCTCCCCCGGACAACGTGACGTTCACCGATCCCGTCGCGAGTTCGGGACCTGATGCCGACAGATACCGCGATACCGCCACGGGAGCGGTGAAGGATGCAAGCAACCTCGGTCAGCAACTTTCGATGTTCACGCCCCACCGTTCGCCGGACGGAATCGTCTTTGACGGTGATTCCCTTCTCGCCGGCGATTTGAAAGGGGGGGCCTTTGTGACCAGTCTGGCAACCAGCGTCATGCTCCAGGCGCTGGGCGACACAAGCCAGGACCTGGTGCATTGTGATTTGAACAGGACGGGGGACGGATTTACCGCACATATTACAAGGCTCGTGTCCGGCTTCAATTCACCGATCGGAATCGAACTGGAAGGGAATACGCTCTATGTGCTCGAAACCGGGCTGGAGGGGACGAACAGCTCGCCAAAACTGTGGAAGGTAAGTCTTCCGGCGGATGTACGCACGGACGTGACGGTGGGGAATACTCTCCCGAACAGCTTTGCACTCCTGCAGAATTACCCCAACCCGTTCAATCCTTCCACGAACATTGATTTCTCGACCCCGGACCCCGGAATTGTCCCTCTTGTGGTGTACGACGTTCTCGGCCAGCAGGTACAAATCCTCATGAACAGGATCGTCCCCGCCGGCAATCACAGCGTACAATGGGATGGAAGAGATTCCCGGGGGATGCCCGTCGGCAGTGGCGTGTATTTCTATCGACTCGCGGCGGGGCTACATCATGCCTCAACGAAAAAGATGATCGTCATGCGATAAGGCCGATACCGGGCGAGCCCTATTGTCAGCCGTGGACTCCCGATGTCTGCATCGCGGTTTGGTTCCAGTGCCCGACGAACTCCGTGATCTCCTTCCTTGCACTGTCGAACCCTTCACCCCATCCCGGAGGGCGGGCATAGCTCAGGAGCGCGATACAGTTCATGAGCGCACGCGATGTGTGGTACGTGCATTTCCAGATATGGCTCTTGGGGCCGGTCCTGAATTGCGGCTCCCTGTCGATTCCCCCCTCGAACCAATCACCCCTCTCGTGATCGATGACAAACTTCTTTACGTACTCCCACTGCTTCAGGAAATACGCGCGGTATTCCGACTCCGGGTAGATCCGCGAGAACAGAAGAAGGGCGTTGAGTGCCTCCGCCTGGGCCCACCAGTTCTTCGTCTCGTGTATGATCGTGCAGCGGCCGTTGCCGTTGAAGTAGTATCCTCCATCGAAGAACCCTCCAACGCCCCGCTCCCAACCGTTCGCCAGCGCGTGATCCAGCATCTTCCGGGCAACAAGAAGGGTCCTGGTGTCGTTCTCCAGCCCGAGAGCATGCGAAGCTTCGAGCATCAGGAACGCCGTCTCGTAGTCGTGACCGAATGAGACGTGGTCGAGCCCGTAGTTCTCCCGCCGGACCTCCTCGGGGGATTCCCTGAACGAGACAGGAGTCCAGTCGGGCTCGAAGAAGAGCTGCAGGTAGCCGCGTTCGTGCACCATGGTGTCCCTGATCAGCTCCAGCAGCTCCGCAAGCCGCTGGCGCAGAAGCGGATCATCCCAGACCCTGTAAAGCTCGGTGTACGCCTCCAGGAGGTGTATGGACGAGTTCTGGTCCTTGAAACCGAGCTCGTTGGCATCGTCGGCAATCGTCCTGTACTGGCTCCCCCTGTCAAACGGCTCCCCCTCCCGTGTGAGGAACTCAAAATACCCCCCGTAGCGGGGGTCGTACGCATGCTCCTCGATCCAGTGGAATGACCGGCGGGCCATATCCAGCACACCGGGATCGTTCGTCTGGCCGTACAGGGCGGCCAGGCCATAAAGAGCAAAAGCGTTTCCGTACGCCCTCTTCTCATCACGCCATCCCTTGCAGTCAGACATCCCGCCGCACCTGTCACGCGTCTGATAGAATCCTCCATACTCGGCGTCCCACATCACGTCACGGAGGAACTCGTAACCGTGCCGCGCGATCGGGAGATACTCACCCGTCTCGCCGGTAAACTCCGCCACCTTGGACGCGGTCCAGATATGCCGCGCCTGCGTGACGATCATCTTCTCCTGCGCCGGAGGGAGGGTCCAATCACACGCCACATTCGTGAAGTATCCGCCGCATTCACGGTCGACCACGAGGGGATACCACCTGCGGAGTATCCCGTCAAGGAGGGCCTGTTTCAGCTCATCGAGTATCTCAGTGGGCATCGCGTTCGCTCTTTCTTTGCATTTCAATGTGTGTGGTGCTGCCGCGCTGAAGCGGCAACGGTGAATACCACCCAAGTTTCGTGCTAGGAGAAATCGATGAAAAGCCAATCCAGAAAGCATTTCCTGACGGCATGTTCGTATACTTTTGATAACTTTTATCATAATGATAAGGCGAGAGGATTTTTCGCCGATCCCCATCGATCCTTGAATCTCCTGCGCCGTCCGATTATATTCTGACGATTGATTCAACGTTTCCCCATGGAGAAGACCTATGGACAGCGGTGCGAAAATCTCGCGCAGAGATTTCATTAAACTTGCGACACTGGGGGTCGGCAGTCTGAGTCTGATTGCAGGGTGTGCTCCGCACCATCCGGCAAACAGGGCGGTTCTTTCTGATGACGACGCCCGCCTGCTGGGGGCGATCGCAGACCAGATCATACCTCCCGATGCATGGCCCGGGGGGCGTGAGAACGGCGTTGTCGCATTCATTGACAGACAGCTTGCCGGTCCCTATCGTCGTTTCAGGCGGGAGTATCGCCGGGGTCTCGATGCAATGACTGAGACCTGTCTGAAGAAATACCAGAAGAGGTTCGAGTCCCTTTCGTCGGAGGAGCAACATTTGTTCCTCAGGGAGATGGAATCCGGAAATCTCCGGGACGGGGATTGGAAGGAAGGATTCAGCAAGCGCTTCTTTGAAATGCTGCGGAGCCACGCCATGCAGGCATACTACGGGAGCCCCCGCCACGGCGGCAACCCGGACTACGCAAGCTACAAAATGATGGGGATCGATTACCCCCCGATTATCGGACAGAACCGGTACAGGCTCTGACCCATGAAAAACAATCATGTCAACGCGGTGGTTGTCGGTGCCGGAGCCGGCGGCGGAGTCGTCGCAAAAGAACTGAGCTCGGCCGGACTCTCCGTGGTTCTCTTCGAAAGAGGAGACTGGGTGTCGTTCGAAGATCACGATAACGACGAGCTCCTCTCCCAGCGGACGACAGTCCTCGGGAATGCATTCGGGCCGGACGATGA
>DASVIU010000297.1:0-3911 GCA_036386275.1 Bacteroidota bacterium
CGGAGTTCCGGCGTGCCCGGGCCCTGCCTTCGTGAAGGTACACCGCGCTCACATCGGGCCGGCAGACGAAGACGAGTTGCCTGGGATCGTCGTTGAATGCTATTGCGAGCTCGTCCGCATCCTGGGAGTACACCTCACGGATCTGCCTTCCCCGAATGCTGGAATTGAATGTGGAAACAAGGAACTGAAATGTGTAGTAATTGCTGATCACAGTTTTATCAACAATATATCGAAAAACGGCGATTTTCCCAACAGATTGGCGGATCTGTGTGGATAACTTGTGAATGGCCGTGGAGAGAGAGTTTGCAACTTTCCATTGCGACTACTGCGCATTTTTGCTATTTTAACTGACTTAGGGACAAGTCGCAGAGGATGCATGATTGCCAGCATGACCGGTTTTGGCCGGGGCGAAGCGCACAAAGGGGGGATTACCATCTCCGTCGAACTCCGGACCGTGAACAGCCGGTTCCTCGAGGTGGCGACGCGTCTACCGCGGTCGCTCAGCCTCAGGGAGAACGACGTCAAAGAACTGATACGGCGGAGGATTTCCCGCGGAAAAGTAAACGTCATCGCGAATGTTGAAAAAGAAGGGAACGGATCCGCCGGACTGGAACTCAACAGCTCCGCCGCCAGAGCCTACTATAAGCTACTCGTGCAACTCAGGAAGACCCTGAAACTCAAAGAGACGGTGAAGCTGGAACACATGCTTCAGTTCTCGGAAATCTTCGAACAAAAAGAGATCGGTGGTACAGACGAGAAAGAGTGGGTGGTACTGCAGGAGTCCCTGGAGACCGCACTCGGCGCGCTGGCCGAGATGCGACGGGCGGAGGGGGGCGAACTGGAACGGGATTTCCGTGTCCGTATCGCGCTGCTGGACGAGAGGCTGGCGCAGATCGAACGCCTTTCGGTCGAGCAAGTCCCGGCCGAGCGCGTGCGGCTCCGCGAACGCGTGGCACAGCTCATCGAGAAAACACCGGTCGATGAGGGTCGTCTGGAACTGGAGCTTGCACTCCTGGCCGACCGGCTGGACGTGACCGAAGAGTGCGTCCGGTTCAGAAGCCACAACAAGTTTTTCCTGGAAGCGCTGGCATTGCCCGAACCCGCCGGGAGAAAACTCAATTTCCTCATTCAGGAAATGAACCGGGAAGCAAATACGATTGGATCGAAATCGAGCGCCACGGAGATCGCACACCTGGTGGTAAGCATGAAGGAAGAACTGGAAAAGATCCGGGAACAGCTTCAGAACATCGAATAACGCAGATGGCACGGGGGAGACTTGTTGTGATATCCGCCCCCAGCGGTGCCGGCAAGTCGACGATTGCGCGGGCGATCCTCGACGCCCATCCTACGTTGAAGTTTTCGGTGTCAGCCACGACACGTCCGGTTCGCAACGGAGAACAGGAAGGAAGAGATTATTTCTTTCTCACGAAAGAGGAATTCCGGCGGAGGATGGAAGCGGGGGATTTCGTCGAGTGGGAAGAAATCTACGGCAATTATTACGGCACGCTACGGCAGGAAGTTGACAGGGCGCTGGAGGGAGGGCGGCACATCCTTTTTGATATCGATGTCAAGGGTGGGCTTTCCATAAGGAACCGGTACCCGGAATCGCTCCTCATCTTCATCCGTCCCCCGAGTCTTCAGGTTCTGCGCGAGCGACTGCGCAACAGGAAGACCGAAAACGACGCTGCAGTTTCACTGCGCATGGAACGTGTGCCCCTCGAAATGCAGCTCGGCGTAGGCTTCGATTATCAGGTGGTAAACGACGACCTCCCCCGCGCGATAGCGGAGGTGAGCGCGGTAGTGGGCAGGTACTTACAGGTCAACTAGAAGAGGGAGCACAACGTATGGGAATCAAACCGATCGACCTTGAATTCTTCAACCAGGAAGGAAAAAACGTTCACGAGTCCATCGTTGCCGCATCGAAGCGGGCGAGACAGATCAACGAAGATATCAAGATCGAATTCAACCAGCGCATCGAGATGTTTGCGACGAAGACCGAATCGGAGAGTGAGGAGAACGACATCAACCCCGATCAGCTCAAAGTGAGTCTTGAGTTTGAGAAACGTCCTAAGCCGACGGACACCGCGCTGGACGAGCTGCTTTCGGAAAAGCTCGGCTGGCACTATGAGGTGAAGGAGGTACCGCCGCCGGCCAAAGAGGAAGCGGCGGACGAGGGTGTGGAGGATGAAGAATAGCTGTCTCTCGTGCGATGCTGACCGGTAAACGAATACTCCTGGGAGTCACCGGTGGAATAGCCGCATACAAGTCGGCGTTCCTTGTGCGGGAGTTTGTCCGCGCCGGTGCGGAAGTACAGGTGGTGATGACCCGGGCGGCGGCGCAGTTCATCACGCCGCTGACAATGACCACGCTTTCGAGGCGGGAGGTCATAGTCGACATGTTCCCACCCCAGGCGGACCAGCCGGTAGTCCAGCCGGTGCGGCACATCGATCTGGCCCTGTGGGGTGACGTCATGCTGATCGCTCCGGCCACCGCAAACACGATCGCGAAGATTACTCACGGCACAGCGGATAATTTTCTGACGACGCTTGTGCTTGCCCTCCGCTGTCCGCTGATCATCGCGCCTGCGATGGATGTCGACATGTACCTCAATGACACAACCCAGCGGAATATTGCCGCCCTCCGTGAGACGGGATGCAGCGTGCTCGAACCCGACGCAGGCGAGCTTGCGAGCGGACTTTTGGGTCCCGGGCGTATGCCGGAGGTCGACCGGCTGTTCGGGGAAGTCGTGAAATCGCTCGACAACGCCCGTCGTGATCTCGCAGGGAAAACGGTCCTTGTCACGGCCGGTCCGACGTATGAACCCATCGATCCGGTCCGCTTCATCGGTAATCGTTCCAGCGGCAAGATGGGCTTTGCGGTCGCTGCGGCTGCTGCGCAGCGGGGAGCGAAGGTGACACTGATCAGCGGGCCGGTGAGCCTGAGAACCCCCCGCAACGTGAAACGTATTGATGTTGGGACAGCGAAGGAAATGGCGGCGGCCGTGATGGCGGAGTTCCCGGCTGCGGACGTGCTGGTGATGGCGGCAGCAGTTGCGGACTTTGCACCCGCCCGGTCATCGGAACAGAAAATCAAGCGGGAGCAGAAAGCGGGCGGACCGTTCATTCTCGAACTGACCGAGAATCCCGACATCCTGAAAACCGCCGCCGCGAAAAAAACTCACCAGATGATCATCGGGTTTGCCCTGGAAACCGAGAACGGCGTTGAGAACGCGCGGAAGAAGCTTAGCGCAAAGCACCTTGACGTAATCGTGCTGAACAATCCGCTGGACGAAGGCGCGGGATTCGGGAGCGACACCAACGTGGTGAGCGTGATCACGGCGTCGGGAACAGTGGAAAAGCTTCCGCGCATGGCAAAGATCGACGTTGCCAACGCACTCCTGTCGCGGGTTGCCCGGCTTCTTACATGAAAGAGGAACGCCCTGCAATCGCGGATCTCCTGTCGGACATCCGGGGGTTCCTCGCAAGGGAACGGGAGCTTTTCGGAGAGACACTTCTCATTGATCCGCGTCTGCGGGGGGATTCGACAATGTCACGATCAAAGTCTGAACCGGCAACGCCGGCGGATGAGCCGACCCTTTTCCAGTTACCGGTTCCTGCCACTCTCCCGATCACGGACGAAGCATGGGGAAACGCACAATCGCTGGACGGGCTTAATGACCTCATCCGCACCTGCGTGAAATGCCCTCTCGGTCACACGCGGACGAACTTTGTGTTCGGCACGGGGAATCCCGGCGCGACCCTCATGATTATCGGAGAGGCACCCGGAGCTGACGAAGATGCGCAGGGTGAGCCGTTTGTGGGGAGGGCGGGCCAGCTTCTGAACAAGATTCTCGAAGCGATCGGTTTCAAGCGCGAGGACGTCTACATCTGCAACATCCTGAAATGCCGGCC
>DASVIU010000298.1:0-4400 GCA_036386275.1 Bacteroidota bacterium
GGAGAATCAGGAACTGCTCCTGTGTGACTATCGCCAGGGCGCCGACACCGAGAATCAGACCGCCCAGGATGACGACCACGTTTACAAACGGGATGAACGTACAGACGAACACCGCAAGAATCCCGAGTGCAACGGGACCGAACAGCCCCCACCCCCTCTTGCCGTCAAACCCGAATACCCTGTAGCCGAGAAAGATCCCGAGGCCCATCTGGGAGAGAAACGCAAGCCAGCAGAGATAGAGAAACAGGAAGATCCCGAGCGGAATCCCGACGACGGTCAGGAGGAGCACCAGGGTAATGAGAGGGACGAGAAGGAGCGCTGCAAGCCCCACGAGGACGCTCTCCCCGGGCCTCCCGTTGATGATCGTCCCGACGGAGGCGAGTTGCCGCGGGAACAGAAAGGAGAAAACGAGCGCGGTCGCGCAGAGACTCAGCAACAAGATGATTCGCATCGCGAGCTGCCCCTTCGTCAGACCCAGGAATCGCGGAGCAGGAACCTCCCTCCCCGCCTTCAGGTGAACCTGTCCCAGCACCGTGCCCGGAACAATGTGTATGTTCCCTGAATCCTTTGCGGCGACTGTGAGGTTCCCACCGACGGTTGAACCCTCTTCTGTGGCAAAACTCTCGACCCCGGCATCGAGATTCCCCTTTATCTCCCCCGTCAGCCTCAGTGCGGTCGCTCCGATCTTCGCGTCGCGCTCCACGACGCCCCGCACCTGCACGTCAGACCCACCGGCCATGAGATACTCCCCTACCGTCGCACCCCGCTCGATGATAACCGATCCACCCCCCGCGAACACACTCTTCTCCGTCTTCCCCGAGAGGCGGACCGTGCCTCCTACCGATATAATCCTGTCGGTCACCGTGCCCATAACGTTGACCTGCCCTCCGGCGACAACCAGAAGCCCGTTGACCGTCCCTCTCACGTTTACCACCCCCCCTGCGATGAACGCATCCCCGTTCACTGTTCCGTCAATATCGACCTCTCCGCTCCCCGCAAAATACCATCCATTGTGTATGTCACCTGAAGCAAGAAGAATTCTCTCATCCCCCGAACCCCGGAACTCCGTCCCCTTGCAGTTGAATGCCAGGAGCGATATGAAGAGGATATTGGAGAGTATGAAGTGCGATTTCACGGCGTGTCTCCTTTCAAGGGTGGCGATACAGCGTTACTGCGTGAGCCGGACGGCGAACACCGAGTCCCACGCAGAAAGCGCGGGTTTCGGGACAAGATTGACGTCCAGGAGCCCGATGTGAGCAAGAACGGAAAGGTCTGTCTGCTGCTCTCCCGGGTGTGAGACCGGATCGCTCTTGCAGCCAGGGAACACCAGAACCAGGGCGACGACTCATTCCTTATGAGAGCGTGGCGGTCGCGAGCGCATTGATCGTGAGCGCCAGAATGATCGTGTTGAACGCAAACGATATAAGTCCGTGCAGAAGCGTCAGGCGGCGGAGGCGCTTTGACGTCACCGGCACATCCGACACCTGCGCCGTCATCCCGACGACGAACGAATAGTACGCAAAGTCCATATAGTCCGGAAGGTGGTCTCCCGGGAATTCGAGTCCCCCGTGATGCGTCCCGTGTATATGACCGGCACCGTAGTAAATATGGGCATAACGGAGAGCGAAGACCGTGTGCACGAGGCACCAGGAGAATACCACAGACACGGGAGCAAGCGTCATGTAGAAGGCGTACGATGGGCCCGATTGCCCCCGTGCGAGACCGATGAGAACCCAGACCACCCAGAAGCTCCCGCAGGAGGCCAGGAGGACCACCGTGAATATCAGGCTTCGCCCCGCATCCTGAAGCACCGCTGAACGCCTTACCTCACCCGGATCCCCGGAGAGGATCACCCCCCAGGCAAGAAGGAGCATCGCCCCCGCAAACGCGGTCCAGGTGAGTGCGAGACGGGCCGTGAAAGGGAAATCCCGCGGCGCCGCGGCGTGGACTATCACCGCGAAGAAGAATGAGATGAAAACCCTGTGATGGGAGTCGAGGCGCGTGAGCACCCTCAGCAGGCTTGTCAGACGTTTAGAGGGCATGGAGGAGGTCGGCGAGTGGCATGGATTCAACAATATACCCCTCGTGTGAAGAGAAGGCAAGTAGCGAGAAGGGCGGGGCGGGAACCTCGGCCGGGATCCGCCTGTTACATGGGTTTAGCAGGCCCAACCCACTATCCACACAGGAGATGCACCCATGAAAGGATTTCTGGCAATTCTTGCCGCTCTCGCGTTTACGCTCCCGGCAGCGGCCAAAGTGAAAACCGAGGTGGTTGAATACAAGCAGGGAGATGTCGTGCTGCAGGGATATCTTTCCTATGACGAATCTCTTACGGGAAAACGTCCCGGCGTCCTTGTCGTACACGACTGGATGGGGGGATCAGACGACACCAAAATGAGGGCGGAGATGCTCGCCGGACTTGGCTACGTCGCCCTCACTGCGGATATCTACGGCAAGGGAGTCCGGCCGAAAAACGCCCAGGAGGCACAGGCTGAGGCAGGGAAATACTACAAGGACCGGACGCTGTGGCGAGCCCGGGCGAAAGCGGGACTCGACTTCCTCGCCAGCCGTCCGGAAGCAGACCCGAGCCGTCTCGCTGTAATGGGATACTGCTTCGGGGGGGGGACTGCGCTGGAACTCGCCCGTAGCGGAGCTCCCGTACTAGGGGTCGTGACATTTCATGGATCCTTGAGTTCTGCCACACCGGAAGAGGCGAAGAACATCAAAGGGAAAGTGCTCGTCCTGCACGGGGCGGATGACCCGTATGTCAAGCAGGCCGACGTTACCGCATTCATGGATGAGATGCGCAAAGGAGGGGTCGACTGGGAGCTTGTGCAATACAGCGGCGCGGTGCACGCGTTCACGATCAAAGGGGCAGGCACCGATAACAGCAAGGGAGCCGCTTACAACGCGGAAGCGGACAGGCGTTCGTGGCAGGCCATGAAGGACTTCTTCAACGAGGTCTTTTCAGGGATGTAGGGATGGAACACTTCAGCAGGACACCTCACAAGGGGTGTCCTGCTTCATTATTTCCGGGACTGCAATTGAACTGCCGTATTTTCAACCTGCCTCCAGACACGGAGGAGATTGCCGCCTGATATCTTCCTGACGTCATCCTCCGAGAATTTGGCCTTGAGGAGATGGTAGACCAGGTTAGGGTACCGGGAGACATCTTTTAACCCTGTCGGGAGCTCATCCCCGACTCCGTCAAAATCGGACCCGAAACCAACATGGTCGACCCCCACAAGACTCACAACATGGGTGATATGGGCTACCACGTCCGTGACATCCGCGTACCCCAGCGGATGATCATGGAGGTAGAGCTGCTCATACGCTTTGCCTGCTGAATCGGCGCGTGTGAGGTTCAGCGTCGCCAGGTGTGCTTCGATCAACTTGCGCGCAGCGAGCTCCTTCTGGCGATACGCGTCGGTCAGGAACGATGAGCCGAAGCTGATCTGTATGACCCCTCCGTTTTTCGCCAGAAGCCTGATCATCTCATCAGACATGTTCCTCTCAAATCCCGGCGTGAAAAACCTGCACGACGAATGAGAGGCAATTGCGGGCGCCTTCGAAATCTCCATAACCTTAAAGAACGCGTCATCCGTGATGTGAGAGACGTCCACCATGATCCCCACCCTGTTCATCTCGGCGACCACTTGTTTTCCGAAGGGACTCAGCCCGTGCCAGGTCCGCGTCGTGTCGTAGGATGAATCCGCAATGTGGTTGTCCTTCGCGTGGGCCAGCGTGATATAGCGGATCCCCCGTCCGTAGAAATGAGCAACGTTTTCGATTTTCCCCTGAATGGGCGCCCCGTTCTCCATGCCCATGCACAGGGCAATCCGTCCCTCCCCGGCAATTCTCAGGACATCAGCGACCGAGCCCGCCAGGCCGAACTTGTCCGGCCAGTCACGGGTGAACTTGCCGACCATGTCGATGAGTTCCTCGGCAGAATTATAGGCTGTCCCCTTCTTCTCTTCCGCGGCGTCAATGAATATGGACATAAACGGGGCCTTCAGTCCCCCCTCCTTCGCCCTCGGATAGTCGAACTCGCCGTCGGGAAGCCGTTGCGATATGTCCTCCCACCGTTCACGCAGCATGTCCGGGACGTCGATATGGGTGTCGACGATGATCATGTCCCGGGCGAGCGCTTCCGCCCTGAGCCTGAGCTCACCGTCTCCGGCGGACTGTGCATGCGCGAGGACCGACGCGCAAAGTGCGACTCCTGCGAAGAACTTCATCTTCTCTCCTGAATGATACTCAGGGCCGCTCCTCCCCGACGGAGGAGCGGCCGACGTTCCGGTGCGTTACTTGCGGGTATAGGTAATCACCATCACCGGCTGTTTCTCGCCGAATGAGGTGACGTCATAGCTCTCAAACACATGTTTGTCCTTGTCCACGAC
>DASVIU010000299.1:0-1875 GCA_036386275.1 Bacteroidota bacterium
CTGAAGAAAGATAGAAATTCAGGTACGGCAGATTCCACCACTTGGAAGTCGCGATCTCGAAAGCAAAACCCGGTGCAGCGACGTTCAGCGTCGGCACCTCGAAGGAAACCAGCGGAGTGAACGGATATTTGAAAGCTCCGAGGTCCTCGGAGAAACGGTGGGCATTGAATCGCGACTTGACGAGCAGTTTGAGTTCGAGGAAGTCCTTGTCGAGAATATCCCGCTTATCGCCGGTCGCATTCAACAAGAGTCTACCACCCCAGGTGATAGCCGTGTTCTGGTAGGGCAGCAAACTCAACACGGGATCGTCAAGGCCGATCTCCACACCAAAACCCGGTATGCCCAGCGCCTGCTCCGAATACAGGAGTTCATGTGCCAGGGTGATCCGCGACATGCTAAAGTCCAATGTGTACCCCAGCCGTCCGGACCCGTTTGCTCCGGTGCGCGCATCAATGAGATTCCGGGTCGTGAACGTCTTGACAAACAGCGTCTTCTGAACCGTATCCTCCGGTGACAGTTCCTGCACCCGCCAGTAGTATCGGGTACCATTGTCTAGGAAGGGAAGTGCCGCTGTCGTATCGAGTGTTGATTGCTGGAATCTGACTTTCGTGAATCCGGTATCCCCGGCAACCGTCACGGCGTACCTGGCAGTCGGTGTGCTGCGTTGCCAAAGAAGAACGACAGTGTTACTCACACTGTCGGTCTCCTTTGTCCCGGGCCGAATGACACTTGGTCCGTTCGAGCGTTCAGACGCGGGGAGAGTTCCACCCGTCTTCTCGCGCGGCAACACCACCCTCCGCGTTTTTTCCTTCTCGAGCAGCGGGATCAGAAAACGGCTGTTGGCTTTTGAGAAACTCCAGAAATCCCTGTGGTTGGGAAAGATCTGCTGTAATGTCTTACCCTGAATCGGGACTTCCAGCACATCCCGCGACACGGCGATGTTGTCGACGATGTACTCAAGTATCTGCTGCTGTTCTTCGCCGCTCAGCCGTGCGATGTCTTTGATGTGAAGTACCGTGCTAAACACGCGTTCGCCGCTCTGCGTTCTCCCGAGGAGCGCCGAATCAGAACCGACTGCGGGCTGACGTTGAATCGCTGCCGGCACAATCTCAAATTTCCCAGGCGCATCCTTCAGGCCTTCATTCACCAGAAACAGAAGCTGACTCGGAGCGCCATCCGAAAAGTCGATCTCCCGACCATCGGAAAGAACTACGATGCGCAGAGGGAAAGTCTCAGGATTGATAGGAACAACCTTGATACGCGTGGATTTGAGGTCACGCTCAATCTTTCGATCTATACGAAGATAGTAGTCCTCACGCTTCATACGCTCCTTCAACGCATCGCCATTGGTCAGCGTCTGGCCCCATACTCCGCCTTGACCCACGATGGTGATGAAGAAAAGAAGCGCACCTAGTCTGCTGTTCATGGTGTGTGACCTGTCTGAAAAAAGAGGGTTGCCGACCGATGTTTTAATACACGAGGGCACGATAGGTCCTCGTCACACGACGTTCGAGCTGCGTATCGAACGTCAGCCTCAGCGTCACTAACTTCGGTTCATTCGGGGGCCCGCTCTGCAAAAAACCGAAATTCGGACTGATCACGATATCGGTCCATACCCCTCCGATGACCGGAGGAGAGTAGTTGCTGAGAAACTCCGGCGGATCCGACTCGACTGTCAAACCGTTAATCTTGGCTTGTGTAACGATCAGCGCATTCCCCTTGCGACCCAGGTACACATAGCTGAAGAGTCTGGGATTGTAGGCCCCCCGGAGATCCATGGCGAGAACCGGCAGGCTGTCCACATCCGTCTTCGCATTACCGTCCCATAAGATGCCAATTGCATCAAGGATGGGCTTCCGAATCCGGAATCGCCAT
>DASVIU010000300.1:0-5643 GCA_036386275.1 Bacteroidota bacterium
CGGAACATCTGCCTTCGATTCTCCGGTTTCGGGGAGGGAGTTGTTTTCTCCCCGGTCTGATGGGACGAGCGGGACTCCCCCCGGGGGATCCGGTTCATGTCTCTCCGCGGCCGGCGGGAGAAATGCCCTCTGGAGCTGCCGGAAATCGCGGAGAATCTTCGTCCCGTCGACACGCACATGATCGCCGTTCCGCACTCTGAAGACCCCCTGCGCCATGACGTCCGATATCATGCCGGTGTCGCAGTAGTCCGTGATGATTCCTGCAATCTCTTCCGCTGTCGGTTGCGTGCTGAGTGCGGGAAGACGGACATCATTGAATGGGATCATTACAAGATCGGCATGCTTCCCCACTTCGAGCGATCCTGTGTGGGAGGCGATTCCGAGCGCGTGTGCTCCGTTGATCGTGGCCATGCGGAGGAGCTCCAGCGGTGTGTACGGCGGGGTCCCCGGGTAGTACCGTCGCAAATTCCGGAGCAACCTGATTTCACCCAGGAGATCTGTTTCTCCCCAATCGGTTCCCAGAGAGATCGTGACGTTGTGGGACGCAAGTGAGCGGAGGAGAGGATATCCCGTTTGTTTGGCCAGCGCCGAACGGATACAGAGGGTGACGGGGTTGCCGAGTTCCCGGATAAGATCGAGATCTTTTTCCGGAATGTGGTTGCAGTGCATGATGTGGGTGGCGGGAACGAGTGCGCCGGAATCTTTCAATATGCGAAGGGGGCTTTTCTTGAACCTGCCCCGCAGGGCTTCGACTTCCGCCCGCGCCTCCCCGAGATGCGCCGCAAGTGGAAACTGTGTCTCGGCCGAGACCCCGACAAAGCTCTCGAGGCTGTAGACTGTATAGCTCTCCTCCGGCCCGAGAGAAATGGAAAACTGCCCCAGAGCGGGGGGGGAAGAACGGAACGATCCGACCTGTTCCCACGTCTGCAGGGCAAAGACGGAACGGACGCCCGAGGAAGCGATGCTTCCTACCGCTCCCTGCAACACTGCCGGAACGTAACTGGCGGGATATTCGGCGACGGCCGTCGTCCCCCCCCTGATGTGAAGAAATCCGGCGGTCCTGTAGAGTACCGCGATATCAGACGCGGAGGCGGGATCGAGAAGGCGCGCCAACGCCCCGCGCAGCCCCGGGAGCGCATTCCATGAGCCGTAGGAGACCCTCCCCGTGATGTACCTGAGGAGAACGCTCTCCCCGTGGTAGTGCGCGTTGATAAAACCGGGGAGGACGATACGCTCACGCGCGTCGACGACTTCAGCCCCCGGATAGAGGGAGATCAGAGTCCGGGCGGAAGGATTGATATCCACGATCCGTCCGTCCCGGATGAGAAGACTGTACCGGCCGCATCTGTTCCCGGGATCGCAGGAGAGCAGGAGGCCGTCGGCGATGATCAGGAAACTCTTTTCCAGGTTGTCCCCGTCTTCTTGTCTTCCAGTCCGATCCCGATCCGTGCGAGCCCGTCGCGGATTTTGTCGGAGAGTGCCCAGAGTTTCTGAACGCGGATATCACTCCGGACCGCGATGAGGAGATCGACGATGGGGCCCACAAGCGTGCCGGAGGTCTCCGCTCCCCCGGCGCTCCCCGTCGTGATCCCGAGGACCGAACCGGCGTGGAGGGCATACCAGCGGTCAATCGCTTCAAGCGAAGGCCGGCTGTAGTTCTTTTCCAGGGCCAAGGCCTGGTTCAGCTCACGGGCGACATCGAAGAGGACTGCAATCGCCTGCGGCGTGTTGAAATCGTCATCCATCGCCCCACGGAATTCCGCCGCACGCCGGTCGAGATCGATGCCTGTCTCTTCCCCCGCAGCGGCCGCGTGAGTGATCTTCTCGCGAAGGTTGCGGAGCGTGTTGGCGAGCTTTTCATACCCCGCGCGGGCTCCGTCGAGGGCTTCATCGCTGAAATCCAGCGTGCTCCGGTAATGGCTCTGGAGGATGAAGAAACGCACGACCTGCGGGTCCCATTTCGCGAACGCGTCCTTCAGCGTCAGGAAGTTCCCGACCGACTTCCCCATTTTCTTACCGCCCACCGTCACCATGTTGTTGTGGAGCCAGTACCGGACGAACGGCTTCCCCGTTGCCCCTTCGCTCTGCGCGATCTCGCATTCATGGTGGGGAAACTGGTTCTCCATTCCCCCGCCGTGTATGTCGAACCCTTCTCCGAGGTACTTCATCGACATTGCGGAACACTCGATGTGCCAGCCGGGGAATCCCTCGCCCCACGGGCTCGGCCATCGCATGATGTGGGTCGTGTCGGCTTTCTTCCAGAGCGCGAAGTCCGCCGGGTGCTTCTTCTCTTCCTTGATTTCCACGCGGGCACCCGCGTTGAGATCCTCTACCGTACGGCCGGAGAGCTTTCCATAAGCAGGGAATGTGCCGACGTCGAAATAGACCGATCCGTTCGCGACGTATGCCATCCCTTTACTGATGAGCGCCTGCACGATCGCGATCTGCTCGGTGATATGACCAGAGGCACGGGGCACGATATCGGGGCGGAGAATGTTCAGGGCGTCCATGTCCTCGAAGTAACTCCGGGTGTACGTTTCGGCAAGCTGCATCGGGTGGATCCTGTCGATGCGGGCCTGCCTGTCGAGCTTGTCTTCCCCCTGATCGGCGTCGTCCGTGAGGTGCCCGACGTCCGTGATGTTCTGGACGTAGAGCACCCTGTAGCCCAGGCTTCGCAGATGACGGACTATGACGTCGAAGGAGACATAGCTCTTTGCATGGCCGAGATGCGAGTGCCCGTACACCGTGGGGCCGCAGACGTAGATGCCGACATAGCCTTCGTGCAGCGGAGTGAAGAGTTCTTTGCGCCGGTGAAGCGTGTTGTAGACCTGGAGTGCCATAGTGCCGGTATGTGTGCGGTGAGTATCAGGTTCTCACGCCGTTTTTGGGCGTGGCTGTCAGGCCCGCCAGAGGTCGGCGGGCATGTTATGAGGGGCGTGTGAGACCCATGAGCTCCCGCGCGCCGAGCAGTCCGGCGTCCGTCACTTCGGCGCCGCTCAGGAGGCGTGCTACTTCATGCACCTGCTCCTCGAGCGAGAGGCGGCGCATGCCGGTGGTGGTTCTCGTCCCCCGTTCTGTTTTCTCGACGGTGAAGTGCGTATCGCCGAGTCCCGCGATCTGCGGAAGGTGCGTGATGGCAATGACCTGATGGAAATTCGAGAGGTTCTTCAGGCTCCGGCCGACCGCCTGCGCGACTCGCCCGCTGACGCCGACGTCGATTTCATCGAATATGAGCACGGGAAGCCGGTCCGACTTCGCAAGTATGCTCTTGAGCGCGAGCATGATGCGGGAGACTTCCCCTCCGGACGCGACCCTGACAAGGGGCATGTCCTCTTCCCCCAGGTTTGTGGAGATGAAGAATTCCACGTCGTCGTACCCCCGCTGGTTGAGACGGACATTCTTCCGGCCTGCATTGACAAAGTCGGGTCCGTCCCCTCCGGAGGGGAGCTCCGTCTGGAGGATCCGGGTCGTGAACCTGGCGTGACGGACACCGAGTTTCTCGAGTTCCTCGACGACGGCCCTGTCCACTTTCTTTGCGATGTCGTGCCGCTTGGCGGAAAGCCGCCCCGCGATCGCGCTGCACACCGCGCGCGCGTCGCCGAGCCCCTGCATGAGCCGGTCGATCACCTCATTGAAATTCTCCGCGAGAAGCACTTCCTGTCCGATTTTCTCCCTGTGGGCGAGAGTACTTTCGACCGAGCCCCCGTATTTCCTTTTCAGGAGGGCCAGCTTCCCGAGACGGTCCCGGAGTGCGTCGAGTCGCTCCGGGTTGAATTCGACGCGTGCGTTATATCCCTGTATGAACTTTGCAAGTTCGCCCACCACAGCCCCGGCGGAGGCGCATTCCTTCGCAGCGTCCGTAAACTGATTATCGATGACGGCGAGGTCCTGGAGCTGGTTCCGGACGATGACAAGGAGGTCGTGCACCGACTGCTCCCCGTCGTAGAGCATGCCATAAAGGCTCCCTGTGATCGCGAAGAGCTTCTCCGCATTTTCCAGGATCGTCAGCTCCCTCCCGAGTTCTTCTTCCTCCCCCGCCCGGGGGGCGACCGCGTCGATCTCGGCGATCTGGAATTCGTAGAACTCCCTTTTCTCCGCGAGCTGCCGTTCCCTCTGTCGCAGCCCGTCAAGCTCTTCGACTATCTCCCTAAGCTTCTTCCGGGCCCCCTGGAACTCGGCGACGATGCCGTCGAGTCCCCCGAAGTCGTCCAGCATTGCGATGTGCGTGTCGATGTGGAGAAGGGATTGATGCTCGTGCTGACCGTGGAGATCTACAAGCAATTCTCCCACCTGCTTCTGGAGTGCCAGCGTCGCGGGGCTGTCGGCGATGAAGCACCGGCTCTGTCCTTTGGAGGAGATTTCGCGGCGGACGATGAGCTCATCGGCGGCGGTGATGCCGTTTTCATCGAGTATCTGTTGCAGCTTCCCGTTCCCGGCGATGTGGAATGTCCCTTCGACGACCGCCCGGTTCGAACCCTTCCGAACGACATCTGCGCTGGTGCGCGCGCCGAGTATCAGGCCGAGGGCGTCAATGATGATCGACTTCCCGGACCCCGTTTCCCCCGTGATGATGACCAGGCCGCTCGAGAACTCGACGGTGAGCTCTTCGATAAGGGCGTAGTTCTTTATGTTGAGGGTCTTCAGCATGTAAATAATCTACCCATTGTTTCGAGAATTTTCAATTCGGACTCAGAAGCGGGATGTCGGGTTCGTCCGCGCCGTCAGTTCCGAAGAAGCGGAGGTCCGGTACGTCGGGGAGTATGCCGTGGTAGTAGGCATAGCGGAGGAATTCCCGTATCCCTTCCTGGACGGTTTCGGGAAAATCATAGGAGAAGAGATCAAAGGGGGAGGGCCCCTCAGCGCCCGGAGAGGGGTCGTCCGCAACGCTCCCGAGTTCGCCCAGCACGGTCCGCTCCGCATCGGTCAGCATATTTTCACGCGCGCACCAGAAACCGTGCACGTACGGAAGATCGGTTGCGGCAATCCATTCCTCGACGAGGTCGAGGGCTTCCGGACGTTCCAGCGCGCTCCCGATCGCCGCATCCCCCGCAAGGAGCGCGGCGTCCGCCCGGGCAAGCATGTCGTCAAGGCTCCCGGCGAGAGGCATGATCCGGGGCTCGATGTCGAACCGCTCGGCAAGGAGAATTTTGGCGAGTATGATGTCGGAAGCAGACACGGGCTGGACCGCAAGCGTTCTGACGGCTTTGACCCCCTGGCGAAAATGGATGACGATGGATTCGTTTCCCGACTGGGAGGAGACCGCCGAACCGGGGACGATGAGATACTCCGATGCGTTCCTGGCATAGTCAATCGGGGAAAGAAGCGCACCGCCCAGTCCCCTGTGCTCGAGGCGCTGTGCGAGAGACGCCGGTGTATCAAGGACAATCTCGAACTCTCCGGCCGAGCGGAGTGCGTCCCGGAAGGGACGGCCGGAGATGTCGCCGGGTATGCCGATCAGCGTGCGGGAACTCATGGGGGGAATATACCAAATCCCCTACTTGGAATGAAGGGGAAGGGGGCCCGGCACCTGAAAATAGAGGGAGCGCACGGGAAAACCCCGCGCGCTCCGGATTGAAAGCGGAAGGCCGATCGTTCCAGCGTGCCTGCGAAACTACGGCGCGCTTGTGAAATGCCTTGAGGCCG
>DASVIU010000301.1:0-12067 GCA_036386275.1 Bacteroidota bacterium
GACATTTGCCCATCTCCCGAGATTCAGGGTAGTCTCGAACTTCCCTTCCCCGCCACCCCCGTAATTGTAATCCCTGAACTGAGAAGTATCTGGTCCCAGTTGCGTGCTGTTTCCGGCCAGGGGTACCAGGCCCAGCTGAACATCAACGTAGAGACTAGAATTCGCACTTACCGACAGTTTGGAGATAATCCCGGCCCCGAAGGCGATGGTGCCGAGTTCGAAAGTCTTGTTATCCCAGAAATCATAATGTTGAAATGCCCCGAGCAACACATCCAGATTTCCAGACTGGATATTTTTGCCAAACATAATCCCTTGACCTATGACATTGTCTACGATCTTCCTTCCGGCCCCAATCGTCAGATCTCCTCGAAGTTTGAAATAATCA
The DNA here is from genome assembly GCA_036386275.1 of Bacteroidota bacterium. GTDB lineage: Bacteria > Bacteroidota > Ignavibacteria > UBA10030 > UBA6906 > Fen-1273. Next base: position 386 of record DASVIU010000301.1, read on the forward strand.
AAGAGCTTTCGTGATCGTTGTTCAAACGGATTCCCGTAATCAAGTTGAAGTGTTAACATTTCGTCTGTGGATCCCGCCCCGAATCTTCTTCCGTCATTGACTACATGCGGCCCGGCAGAGAACGTCATGTTAAGAGGTTCTTTCTGATAAATCTCTTCCGTGGTTACTCTGGTGAGTTTTCCTTGCAAAAGCCTGCCGAATGCTCTTCCGGGATTGATAATCCCGGCAAGCAGTTCTCTGAAGACCCTTTCTGATCCGGTTGTTCGATCGTCCAGAAAATCCGAGCTAAGCTTGTAAGTAACTTCTCCGAGGAACGCGCCGGTAACAGTCGTGTTGATCAGATCGTTCACTGAAGGCAGCGTATTCTCCCAGAAAAGCTCCCACATAAGGCTGCCTCCGAATGCGAAGGGGACTGATTCGTAAAAATCATACCCATTTGCCCGGGCTGCATTGAAATATCCGGCCCCGGAATAGGGATGAAAGAAGTAGTTCATACCAAACCTGTCCGTATCCCATTCAAAGCCTGTTTTCAGGTTATGACTCCAGGAGTTGAACCCTATCCTGGCAAAATCCGCGTTGAAAATATACCTGTCAAATGCCCACGTAACAACGTTATTCCCCGCAACTCTTATGGCACATAGCCACCAGGGAGATCTCTGGATATATGCCGGGTTGTCCTCGATCAAATCGCCGTACATGTTGTGTCGCACGGTGTCGCCTGACGTACTCCATGCAGGGGAGGTGACGGAATAAGGGGAAAGGCTGAACTCTGTCTTGTATGGCCGCCGGTACTCCCCGGTGGTCACCAGTGATGATATGTCCTTCTCGGCATCCTGGGCTTTAACCAGGGACGGAAACAAAAACCATACAACTACTATGCGCACGAAAGTCATTTTGAACCTCAGTCGTCTTCCAGTTGACCGCCCCGCGGCGTATGCCCGCATCAATCGGGATCTGACACGGACAAACACCATAGGGGAGTTTAGCGAATGGAAATGCCTAATATGTTCGACCAAAAGGATGGTAAAGTAGTTAATCCCATGATTCCGCCAGTCCCACCTCCGGGGGTTTCTCCGATTCCGTGCACCGTTCCCCTTTCGAGTAGAAACTTACATGAGGCAACAAGTCGGATGCAGGTATGCAATGTCTGTTTTACCCTTGTGTTGTAACAGGAGTTCTTTACCCAAATCTGCAATTCTGCCCAATAGAGTCCAGTTTCCTGCTCAGTTCCCCCATGCATCCGAGGGGAGAGTGCCGAATCTCACAGGATCGATCGAGGAATACACTTAGATTGTGAGCATTGGATGGAGTGTGTGCAAACTCGTTGTTCCCGATGCTATCTGTTGACGGCATCAATGAAGGCATTTATGCGACGGACATATATTGCAATCCTTTTCCTGACGATCCTGGCCGGCACGGCCTCGGCTCCGGCGTATTCACAGGACAAGGAAGGGCGGTGGGCGGTCGGATTTCACACCGGTGGCAACCTCTGGCTGAACAGCTACAACAATCGGCTCGTCGGGCCGGGTGGTGGATTCACACTCCAGTACGGTGTGAGCGATGCCTTTTCCGCCGGGCTGGTTACCGGACTTGAAGTGCTGAAATCCAAAGAGGATCCTCCGTTCAGCGGAACATCGCTCGATTACTTGAAGCTGAACGCGATTCCTCTCTCCCTCGTCGGCTGGTTCTCTCTCGCCCCGGGAAAGACGATTAACCCCTATTACTATTTTGGCCTGGGCGTCTTCTTCTACCAGAGAGAGACCAGCCGTAACGGGCAGAGCGTCTTCTTTCCGGACAAAAAATACCGGTCTTCCCTCCATCTTCCGGCGGGAATTGGCATCGAAGCCCTTCTCTTGAAGAATCTCCTCTGTAGCGTCGATCTCGGTTATGGCCTGCTTGACAGCCACGTCGAAGTTCCCAATGCCGGGACCGTGAGCTGGTATGCGGCAGCGAGAGTCGGCGTCACTTTTCTTCTTGGCACAGGCACTGCCGAAGAGAAACTGCGGAAGAGAGAAGCTGCAGAAGCAGGAGTGCGCTGGGCGAAGCAAATGGCCGAAGAGAGGAGGGCCAAGGATCTTGCCCGTGCGGCGGACCAGCCGCCCAAAGATCCGGAACCTTCCACACCGGTGGCAGACGACCCTCCTGATCCACCCGTCATGCCTCTGACTTCACCGAGGGTGAGTCCCAGGGAGAGTCCCCTTCTCCTCGTAAAAGGAAAAAGCCTCATCCTCAAAGGTGTGAACTTCGAGTTGAACAGGGCTGCTCTCACGAGCGAATCAGAACCGGTCCTGACGGCAGTCTTCAACGCACTTCTTGCCAGTCCGGATATCGAGGTCCTGATTGTCGGACACACGGATCTCGCAGGGTCACGGGATTTCAACCAGTCACTCTCTTTTCATAGGGCACAGGCTGTATATACATGGCTCGTGAAGAGGGGGATTTCTCCGAAGCGGCTGATGGTGGCCGGGAAAGGCGCCGATGAGCCCATCTCCGACAACTTCACCATGCAGGGACGGGCGGCAAACAGGCGGATTGAACTTCGCGTCATGAAGTAGTGAAAGCGGCCGCGTGCTGAATATCCGACCACTCAAGTAGCCTGCAACACCCACCCAGGACCAATACGGGGAGGCCTCAGTGTCTCAGGAGAAGCTTACTGCAGTGTTATTGTGGTCATGCCCGGACAGGAAGGGATTGGTTTCCCGAATTGCCCACTTCCTCTTCGAGCACGGAGGGAACATTCTCGACCTGGATGAGCATGTGGACCGTCAGGAAAAAATGTTCTTTCTCCGGGTCGCCTGGGATATGAGCGAGTTCACAATCACTCCGGACAAGTTCGATGAGATGTTTCTCCCGCTCGCGACGGAGTGCAGCGCGCAATGGTCCATACGATTGGGAAACGAGAAGCGGCGCCTGGCGATCTTTGTCTCGCAGCACGACCATTGCCTCCAGGAAATCCTCTGGCGTCAGGAACTCGGGGAATTCCACGCGGAAATATCCTTCATTGTGTCAAATCATCCGGACGCCGGATTCCTTGCCGAACGGTACCACATCCCCTTCCATGTTTTTCCCATCAAAGAAGAAAACAGAGTTCAACAGGAAACGGAGGAACTCAGGCTTCTCGATGAGGCCAAAGTCGACACGATCATACTGGCCCGCTACATGCAAATACTGTCACCGGCCTTTGTCCGCCGCTTCCCGCACAGGATCGTCAATATCCATCACTCATTCCTGCCTGCATTCGCCGGGGGCAATCCGTACAAACAGGCATACAATCGCGGAGTAAAGATCATCGGTGCGACAAGTCACTATGTGACGGATCTCCTCGATGAAGGGCCGATCATTGAACAGGACATCATTCGAATATCTCACAGGGATTCCCTGGAGGACCTGATACGAAAGGGGAGAGACCTGGAGCGTCTCGTGCTGGCAAGGGCCTTGCGGTTCCACCTTCAAGACCGCGTCCTCGTCCACGGACGGAAGACGGTCGTGTTTGACTGATGAATGTCCGGATGAAATCGTCCCGGAAAATGAAGTCGCCCCGATTACCCGCGCACCTGGCGCCCGGACAGGTAAAAGCACTGGATGACGAAGGGGAATACGTTGCGGTGCTCCTGGCGGACTGTGATTTCGGCAAGCAGTCCGCCGGCAATGTCGTGTTCGATCAGGTGCTGTTGCGGCACGTGTCATTGAGCCGCACGCGTCTGCCGAAGATGAAGATGTCGGATACGCGCCTGGAGGCGTGCGACCTGTCCGGTGCATTGTTGCAGAATGCCAGATGGTACAGGGTTGAATTCGTCGGCTGCCGGCTGACCGGCATCCAGTTGGCGGAGTTCAACGGAGAGGATGTCCTCTTCAAAGATTGCACGATCGATAGCGCCATGTTCACCTCGGGACGATTCCGCTCGGTGCGGTTTGAGAAATGCACCATGCGACGATTACTGCTCGAGAAGATGGGCCTTGCAGGAGCGGTCTTTCTGGGGTGTGACCTTACAGAGGCGGACCTGATGGGCAGTATGCTGAAAGGCGTTGACTTCCGGGGTTCGAATCTGGCAGGTGTACACGTCGATGGGCGTCAGCTTCAGGGAACAATCATCGATTCCCTGCAGGCTCTCCAGGTGGTCACACTCCTCGGGATCACGGTCAAAGAGCCCGGGGATTAAACGTGACTACGCCTCGATCTGGTTTTTCCTTCCCTCGTCTGGCGCTACCCGAAGAGGTGAGGCATTATCGATCCTCTGAAGTTCCGCCATATTTGCTGAACCCTCACCTCTTCCGCGGCATTGGCCTTTCAGCGATTCTCGGGGCGTCTTTCGGGACCGCGGCGGTCACCACGCTGTACGACGACGTGACGTCGTTGCGGCACATGGACACGGGCACGCATATGCTCGCGGGGATGATGAACAACGACGTGCCTTGGACGGGACTGGGTATTCACCCGTATGTTCAGTTGTGAGATGGCGGTAGAACCCGCCATCATGATTGCAATCGCGATGACAAGACTGCTTGCGATACCCCGTAGGTGTTTCATGAGCATACTCCCTTGTTGATGTATTCCGACACCTCCTACCATGATGGTTGAGGCCTTGACTTTTACAAGATTGTCGAAAACCATCCCAACGGAAATGGCCCATAGGGTTGAAAGGATAGTTAACTCCTGTTGAAAGTGAATCCGCGCGTAACGTTAAGGTTTGTACAATCCTTTCCAGTTTGCCCCGGTGAGTCCCGCCCGGTATGACCGCTCGTCGAGTGGAGAAAGCCCGCGGATCATCGCCGGGGTAAGGAGCTTGATTTTTCTTATCCGGTCGAGACGGACGCCGATTGCGTCAAGCCCCGCGTCGTCCCCCATCCAGTTGATCCTGTCAAACGAACGGAGGTTCAGGGGGACCGTAAATGCGCGGAGTGTCTTCTCGCGCCTGATATTGTAGTACTGCTCAAAATACGACAGCATCAGCTCCCTCAGCGTCCTGTGTATTGGTTCCCTGTACGTCAGACCCGCAAAGTTGGATTTTGCCACTCCCCCCCAGTACCCCCTGATGCGGAAGACCGCGATGATGTGGTCGTCATCCCGTTCGTTGGGGAGCATGTCGATGATGAGCGGCGGGTATCCGATAAACCGCAGTGCGGCCGCGGCGAAGAGAGCACCGTCAAAGCAGTGGGCGATCCTGTCCTTGAGGACGCTTTTCGGAGAGCGGTATCGTTCTTCCGCGCTGTACGGTAGCGAGAGGAGGAATTTCTGAATCTTGAACGGGGTGGAGAGCCGTTCCAACAGCGCAAGGTCTTTTCGGGGGAATGTCCCGGCAAAAAGAGGGTCAGGTCTCATCACTTCCTGCTCTGTTGTGGATTGTTACTCGTTCTGTATCGCCCCTTCATTTCAGGTCCGGGATATCATAGTGGCCTAGCCGCAAAGGGTACTGTCCATACTCACGTAAGAGCCGTATGACGTAGTCGTAGTTCTCCCCGGAAACATTGCTCGGCACAGAGTGGTCCGATTGAACAATGTAGCCGCCGCCTTTGGCAGCGTTCAGTTTGGTGAGCACCATTTTCTTGATTTCTTCCTGCGAGCCATGCGCCCAGGTAACGACATCCAGATTGCCGCAGAACCCGATCCCGTGTCCGTATTGCCGGCGCAATGCGACGACGTCCATCCCTGCTTTCGCTTCAAGCGGGTTGTATGCGTCTATCCCGATGTCGATGAAATCCTGAAAGATTCTCCTGACATTGCCACATCCATGATAGATGACCGGAAGTCCGTGGGAGTGGCACTCCTCGACGATCGCTTTGACCACAGGCTTGAAGCATCTTCGCCAATAATCGGGTGAAAAGAACAAATCCCTGGTGTAGGCAACATCTCCCCAGATGACCATCCCGTCCAGTCTCCCGCCGCCTGCTTTGATCTGAGCCTTCGTGATGCCAAGAGCAAACTCGCCGACTCGCTCAATGAATCTGGCAAGCTCGTCGGGATAGAGCCCTATCCAGAGCATTACGTTTTCAGAACCGATAATGCGCCACAGCATCTCCTGTCCCTCGCAGACGCTCCCGTAAACCGGAAAGTCGGGATGGAGTGACTTCACTGTCTCCAGCCATGCCGCCGAGTTCCTCGCGAAACCGTCACCCACTCCGGCAATCTGGTTGTCGCCGGCATTGAAATACCGTCGGGTATCCCACGGATCGTCGAATTGGAACAGGTCCATCTTCTCAACGGTATCAGTCTCAAACCTCAGGAATGCGGGCATCGGATCGGCAAACTGTTTTTTGATCACCGCTTCAAAGCCTGTGCGAAGCAGAACATGGTCGGCGGATTCCTCAAGCATCTCAAACTGCTTGATATGAGGATCCATATTGGGAACAGTGACGATCCAATCGAGATCGTAGTACGTGTAGATGTCCGTGTCCTTCGCAAGCCCGAGGTCACGACGCCACCGATCGAGAAAACTGCCCCAGAAGAAATCGCTGACCGGAACACGGTCCGCTTCTTCGTGGCGCAGAGTTTTGTTCATCCTGTCGAGCTTCGCGAGACATCTCCGACGCCGTTCCATGTCATGCCTGTATGCGTTTCGAGAATAGAGTAGAGATACGCGCCTTTGGATCGTCTGAATATAAACACAATCGCCTCCCTGGATTGGAGGCGAACAGTGCACACTCAGAATACGCGTGAGGCTTGCTGAAAATTTGATTCCGTCGGGTGAGCATTACCGAACTGCAGAGAACTCATTCAAGCAAGAGCAGTTTGCGAGTTTGAATAAAATCTCCTGCCTTTAGCCGGTAGAAGTACACGCCGCTTGCGAGACTGGCCCCGTCAAAGCGCACTTCATGATACCCCGCCTCCTGGGTATCATTTACCAGGGTTGCCATCTGCTGACCGAGGGTATTAAACACGGAGAGCGTCACGTATGACCTTGCCGGCAATGCGTAACGGATTGTCGTGGTTGGATTGAAAGGGTTGGGATAGTTCTGGTCAAGACTGAAGGACACGGGCAGAGCTGCCAGCAGGACTTCCACTTGAACAGCTTCGTTGAAATGAACTGAGCCGTCGAGATCGACCTGTCTGAGGCGGTAATACCAGGAACCATTCGTTACCGACCTGTCAACGAAAGAGTAGGGCTGCGGTACGGTCGTGGTCCCGTGGCCGTGGATGAACGACCCGGGAAGGGTAGTAAATGCCTGTTCACCGGCCTTTCGACGTTCCACGTAGAATCCATAGTTGTGAGTCTCACTGACTGTTCCCCACGAGAGTTTGACCGATCCCCCGCCGGTCGATGCCCCCGAAAAGGTGCTCAGTTGAATCGGAAGCGGGTCGCCGACCCCACCATCCTTGTCCGTTTTGACTACGTAAATGTCTCCTGATCCAGCTCCAAAGGATTCGGTTGTACCAACAAGGGCATATCCACTATCGCTCGTCTGGACAACGCCCACCCCGTAATCATTGTGGGCGCCCCCGAACGTCTTCGTCCAGAGAGTATCCCCCGCTGCATTGGTCTTTACCAACGACATCTTGGATATGAGGTCGAATGGTGAGACAACAGAGCCCCCGAGAATATAGCCACCATCAATTGTCTCTTGAACGCGCCTTGCATCACTCACTGGCTCGTTTCCGTAGACCCTCGTCCAGACAGAGTTTCCATGAGAATCCGCCCTCATGAGATATTTTCCGCATCCACTCCCGTCCGGGTTGAGGACGGTTCCAGAGACGATGAATCCCCCGTCCGATTGCGAGATCACGTCATAACCATAAGCCTGTTGGTTCGCCGAATCCCTGCCGTAAAATCTGGTCCAGAGAGTGTCGCCCGTGGGATTGGTCTTGATCAGCATAATCAACGATCGCGCCGGGGCGGAGAATTGAGTGAAGCCTGTGACAACGAACCCGTGGTCACCGGTCTCTCTCAGTGACGTACCCTGGCTACCGATCGCGAAGTGGTATGATCTGCCCCATACGTCATTTCCATACATGTCCAACTTGTAAAGCAGAGTTTGATCATTGACCCCGGGCCCCCCGTAGACACTCCCCAGAATAGCGAACCCGTTGTCTGATGTTGATTGCACAGAATACCCGTAATCTCCGTAGAGCTGTTTTGACCACTTAATGTTTCCGAGTGAATCCGTCAAGAAGACAAGTATTCGTTCGTTCCCTAAGGTAGTTTCAGGATAGGTGTTGCCGACCACGATGTAGCCCCCGTTTGATGCCTGATGCGCATACCCCCCCCGGGCGAAGATAGTCCCCTGGTATGTTTGCTCCCATACGACATTTCCTTCCTTGCTCAGCTTGCCGAGATAGATCCGGGTCGCGCATGTCCCGCAGGGGGTCACGGTCCCGCATATTATATATCCGCCGTCGGGTGTTTGCTCGATGGATGCCCCCTCGTCATACTGGGCTCCGCCAAGTGTCCTGGTGAATGTAATGGTCTGGGAAGAGGCCGACGTTGCCAAACCGACAACCAGGAATATGGCGACTGCCCGGCCCCGTATCAGTTCAAACATGTGATGTCCCTGAGAAATGTGACGCCTGGTTTCTATGAGGCCGCTTGCGTGATTCCTCCGAGAAATCGCGGAGGAACTTCAACGCATCCGACCTCACTCTCCAACGAGTGACACCCTATGCCTGCGACCCTACTCGTCGTCACGCCTTACGTAGTAAATGTCGTTTGATCGCTTTGAGAGGAACATCGCTTGTCCCCGTAGATTGGGTGGCAAGTGGTAACCAGAATGGTTGCCGGTAAGGTGGGATTTTGTTGTTTCTCGTCGGAGCGAGGGGATTTGAACCCCTGACCCCCTGAACCCCATTCAGGTGCGCTACCGGGCTGCGCTACGCTCCGTATACCGGTGCTGCAACAATTCCATTTCTACGCCAGCTTCTTCAGCAGCTCCTGCAGGAATTCCTTCGCCTCGACCATGTCCGCACGAAGCAGTTCGTCCTTGATCTTCGTCCTGGATTTCGGCGCGTCGATAAGCTCCAGCTGCTCTCCCGTATCGACCTCGGGCGTGTAGGTTTTCAGGACCTGCTTTGCCCCTTCGATCGTGTATCGTTCATCGCGGAGGAGCTTCTTGATATACAGGATCAGCTTGATATCGCGGTTGGTGTATATCCGGTTGCCGGCCCTGTTCTTTGCGGGCTTCAACTGCTCGAACTCCGACTCCCAGTACCGCAATACGTATTGCTCGAGGTCCGTGATCTTTGCGACCTCGCTGATCGAATAGTACAGTTTTTTGATCCCGAGGGATTTCATCGACGATCGCGAAGTGTGCGAAGAACGCTCATCCACGCATATAATACGCAAATCCTGCCTGATAATCAACCATTTTCCGGGAGGTTCCCCGGTCCCTTTCAGGACCTGAATTGCGTCTGCGGCTAGCGGACCCGAGATTTCGAGAGGCGGAGATCAATTTCCTTGATTTTCTTCAATTCCGCCTGGGCGTGCTGAAGTTGGAGTTCGAGCTCCTGCATCCTGCGTGAATCGGCATTCAACGAAGCCGACTGTCTCTTTGTCATGACCGTGAGGCTGTCGCTGGCAGCGGAGACTTGTTCAATTTGCGCGCGAAGCCGCAGAATGCGGTGAAGGAGCTCGGTAGAGACCCGGACATTCTCCCTCTCCGGCTTATTCAGCGGGAGAGAAAGATACGCGAGGTACCACCTGTAGGCGGCACTGTCGTTTCGGGCTGAGAACGGGCTGATCGAGTACATGAGCGCGGTTCTCCGGACGGCCGACGGATAGAAACTCGACCGCGGGAACTGCTCCGCCACCGTCGCATACTGCGTTGCAGCGCTCTGGAACATCCCCTCCTGTTCGAGGCTGTCGGCAATCCACATCCGGTACGCTGCTCCCCCTTCGGGAGCCGTTTCCGGCGTGAACAGCCCGCAACCTGACAACGTCATTCCGGCTGCGAGGAGAGTCCACAGGCATTGTCTCATTCTCATGTGGCTCCTGTTTTTCCGGGACGGTGAGCGGGAAATTCGACAGTGAAAGTCGAACCCACTCCCACCGTGCTGTTTGCGTAGACTCTTCCCCCCTGCCCCTCGACGAGCGCCTTCACGAACGCAAGCCCGATACCTGTTCCTCTCCTCCCTCCCTTCACCGCGTGATGGGTCCTGTAGAACTTTGTGAATATCTTTGGAAGGTCTTCTTTCGTGATGCCGGGCCCAGTGTCGCGTACAACCACCTGTACACCGAAAGGACACGGGCCAACCCAGACCTCGATCTTTCCTCCGTTATCAGTATACTTCAGCGCGTTGCCGATCAGGTTTCCGAATATCTCCGTGCTTCGGTCCGGGTCGATGAACGCCGGGGGGATAGCTGAAGAAGCGAACGAAAGAGCGATCTCCTTCCGGGCGGCGAGCAGTGAGGCGTCGTCGACTACAGGCTTGACCATTGCGGCGAGATCGACCGCCTTCAAATTGTACTGCATCATCCCTGCTTCGACCTTCGAAAGGTCCAGGAACTGGTTGCTGAAGTTTGCGATCTTCTGGACGTTTTCCCGTATCCCGTTGAGCAGTTTCAACTGCGGTTCGCTCACCGGGGTATCGGCCTTCTTCGTCAGCAGGTAGTGTGCCGAGAGGATCGACTGGAGCGGCATCCTGATCTCATGGGAGATATGCTGCATCATCTCGGCACGGAACCGGTTCATCTTGTCAAGGCTTTCGCTCATGAAGTTGAATGCCCGTGCCAGGTCGGCGATTTCGTCGCGCGACGGGATCCGTATCTGCGTGAATGATCCCCCGGCAATTTCCCTCGTCCCGGCGACGAGCGTCCCGATCGGGCGCGTGATAGTGCGCGTGATGATCAACGCCGCGCCGATGGCGGCGAGGAGAGTTCCGATCGCGATAAACAGGGCCACCTTCAGTGATCGCTCGGTGGCGCGGTCGATGCTCTGTACGGACGCATCCACCGCATGCTGCCGGCGGGAAACCAGATCGTCGAGCGACTCGCGCACCTTGTCCATGGCGTCGGCGCGTTCGTTCACCGCGGAAGCTGTGAGGTCGTCACCAAGGACCGACGTGAAGTGTTGATCGTGAATCTGGCCGGCGACGTCGAGTGTCTGCCTCTCGCGGGCGTCGGAGAGCATGCCGGAGAGTGAATCGAGGTACTTGACGAAAAGCTCGTTCTTCTCCAGGAAGACGCTCCGGTAGACCGTATCCTGCGCCATGAAGTACCTGTCGGCGAAGCGTTCTTCCTCGTACAGGATCGTGCGCATCTCCTTCTCCAGGTCGATTGCCTGCACATCGACGGTCAATGCGGTGCGGGACGTGCCGGTAACCCTTTGAAGCTCGAAGAGAACGTACGCGGTGGCGATCAGCATCAGGAATATGACGATCCCGAATCCGATCATCAGCTTCCTGTAGATCGTGAGCTTCACTCTTTCCCCTCCTGGATCAGCACCATTGCCACGACGTGGCTGTCCGAGTGCGACAGGGAGAGCATGATGCTCACGCCCGCGAGCCGTTCACACAGCGTTCCGTGCAGGGAGAAGCGCGGCTGACCCGAGGGCTCGTTCATCACCTCGACGTCCTTCCAGCGGAACTCCCCCACCCAGCCCGTGGAAAGTGCCTTGCTCAGAGCCTCTTTTGCGGCGAAACGGGCCGCGTAGTGCTGGAAGCGGTGTGCCTTTCCGTTACAGTATGAGATCTCGCGGGGAGTGTACACTTTGTCGAGGAAACGGTCCCCCAGCCTTTCGATGCTCCGCCTGATTCTG
>DASVIU010000302.1:0-3248 GCA_036386275.1 Bacteroidota bacterium
TAACGACGAACACGGTCGGACAGGCGATCATGACCCTCAGCTCGGGGATCCGGGCGGGTGTCGTGCAGATTGTGGCAACGGGGACCGTGGCATCCGGGACCGTGAGCACCTCTCCGGTCCGTGTCGTCATCGACGGCGGCTTCCCCGACCAGGCGCATTTCAGCGTCGCCACCCATAACTACAATGTCCCCATTCTGGGGACCATGGGCGTCCACACCCCGATCAGCGTCCTGGTGGGTGACAGATGGAGCAACCCGGTGGCGGCGAACACGGCCATATACTTCAGCAGCACGGCCGGTGTGATCCAGTCAAAGGTCTTCACGAATCAGGACGGCCAGGGGTCGGCCGATCTTATCAGCGGCAACCCTTCCCCGCTTGGCTCCCACGCTGCTCCGGTGAACGGCCTCCGTCCCTCCGGCGACGGGTACCATTACATCGCCGCGAAGACCGTCGGCCAGGCCGGGATATCGGTCATGGACAGCATCCTGATTCTCTGGAGCGGTGCGTCGATTATCTCGAATTTCACCCCGACCACGTTTTCGATCCCCAACGGCAGCAGCCAGTCATTCACTTTCACCGTCGCCGATGCCCTCGGCCATCCCCTTTCCGCCGGGACGACAATTTCGGTGATCGCGGCCATCCCGCCCCCGCCCGATCCGAACGCGCCGCAGAATCAGGTGATTGTGACGTTTGGGCTCAATGGAGGCCTGACGCTGAACGATCTCCTCGTTCCGGGTCCCGGGACCACCCAGTTCAGCTGCAAGCTGAGTGACGGCAACAGCGTGCTCTTCGATACGCTGGGCACGCGGACCACGCTGACCGTCTTCGTCAACGGTCCGAACGGCCAGGCCACGTTCACGATCGACGGGCTCGTGCACTAGCAGTTTTTCAGTTTCCTGACAGAGGCCCCTGCGGAAGTTTCCTGCAGGGGCCTCTGTCAATGTGCGCCCTGTTCCTGTTGTCGCTCTTGAGAACAATACATGGAAAACTTCATCTCGATCCGCGGTGCGCGGGTTCACAACCTCAAGAATATCAGCCTCGATATCCCGCGGGACAGGCTTGTCGTCGTTACGGGAGTCAGCGGCTCCGGCAAATCGAGTCTCGCATTTGACACGATCTATGCGGAAGGGCAGAGGCGGTACGTTGAGAGCCTCTCCTCCTATGCCCGGCAATTCCTTGAACGGATGGACAAGCCGGACGTCGACCTCATCCAGGGTATCGGTCCGGCGATGGCGATCGAGCAGAAGACGAACACGCGCAATCCCAGGTCCACCGTCGGGACGACGACGGAGGTGTACGATTATCTCAGGCTTCTCTTCGCGCGCGTGGGGCGCACGTACTGCCGCAACTGCGGGCGGATGATCACGCGCGATTCCGTCAGGACCGTCGAGTCGGCTCTCCGTGAGCGGCTGGCCGCCGTCGGGACGGAACTGAAAGTCCTTGTCACGTTCCCGCTGCCGACGCATCCGCGCGAACCGGTCACGGAATCGCTCGAGAACATCAGGAAGGAAGGGTTCTTCAGGGTGGTCGTCGGGGAAGAGATCATCGATCTGAATGAATCCGAGGGCCCGGCAAAGATGCCGGCCGGGGGGATCCAGGTCCTTGTGGACCGTCTGGTCTTCAGGAATGATGAGCGGAACGAACGCCTCGCCGATTCCGTCGAATCGGCGTTTGCCTCCGGCAACGGGCGGGCGATTCTGATCGTGACGGGGAACGGAGCCCCGCTGAGGTTTAACCAGAATTTCGCATGCCCCGATTGCCACATCGACTACGAAGAACCTGACCCCCGCCTCTTTTCATTCAACAACCCGTTCGGGGCCTGCCCGGAGTGCCAGGGGTTCGGGCGGGCCGTGGGGATCGACATGGCCCTGGTGGTTCCCGACAAGAGAAAGACGATCCGCCAGGGAGCAATTCAGCCCTGGTCGACGCCGAAATTCAAGGAATGGCTCCGGGCTCTTGTCCGGTCTTCGCAGAAGGCGAAGATCAGGCTTGATGTCCCGTTTGCGGAGCTGGACGAGCGGGAGCTGCTGTTGATCCGGGAAGGGAACGAAGATTTTGAGGGGCTGAACAGGTTCTTCCGGATGATCGAGAAGAAAGCCTACAAGATTTATTACCGCGTGCTCCTGAGCAGGTACCGGGGGTACACGACGTGTCCCGCTTGCGGGGGCGCCCGGCTCCGGCCCGGGGCCCTTGCGGTCCGCGTCGGGGAAAAGGGGATCGCCGACGTCGTCGGCATGACGATCACCGGCGTCAGGCAATTCCTGGCGTCGCTGAAGCTGACGGCCGAGGAGTCCGCCATCGCGCGCCGGATCATGGATGAGCTGAAGCGGCGCATCGCGTACCTGGACGACGTCGGCATAGGTTATCTGACACTGGACCGCCTGTCCAGCACGCTGTCGGGAGGTGAATCGCAGCGGATCAATCTTGCGACGTCACTCGGTTCCTCCCTTGTCGGTGCGGTCTACGTCCTGGACGAACCCAGCATCGGCCTCCATCCCAGGGACAACGACCGGCTCATCCGGATCCTCCGGGCACTCAAAGACGCGGGGAACACGGTGATTGTCGTGGAGCACGACGCCGATATGATGCGGTCCGCCGACATGATCGTGGACATGGGTCCGCGCGCCGGCGAACGGGGCGGGGAAGTGGTTGCCGCCGGCACCCTCCAGGAGATCATGAGTGACGGACGATCCCTCACCGGAGCATACCTGAGCGGAAAATCGCACATCGCGATCCCCGGATACCGGCGCGTCCCTTCGGGGCGGGAGATCTGGATCGAGGGGGCAGCCCGGCACAATCTGAAGGGGATCGACGTCGCATTCCCCCTCAACATGCTTGTCTGTGTCACCGGCGTCAGCGGGAGCGGGAAGAGCACGCTTGTCCACGAAGTGCTGTACCAGGGGTTGAAGCGCGCCATGGGGGACATGGGGGCGCCGCAGGGGGCGTACCGATCCATCACCGGGCAGGAGCAGATCAGCGGCGTGGAGCTTGTGGATCAGTCCCCGATCGGCAGGACGCCCCGCTCAAACCCGGTGACCTACATACAGGTCTTTGACCAGATCAGGGCCCTTTTTGCTGCGACGCAAACGGCAAAGATCCACGGGTACACGCCGGGAATGTTCTCGTTCAACGTGCCGGGGGGGAGATGCGATGAATGTGAGGGTGACGGCGTTGTCAGGGTCGAAATGCAGTTTCTTGCCGACCTGCTCCTTCCGTGTGACGTCTGCAAGGGAAAAAGGTACAAGAAA
>DASVIU010000303.1:0-2576 GCA_036386275.1 Bacteroidota bacterium
ATGGCCGCTGAACCCGGGAGAGTAATGGGGATCGACTACGGGAGCAGGCGCGTGGGGATCGCCGTGAGCGATCCCCTGCGAATCATCACGCGCGGGCTCGGCGCCCTCGAAAACACGCCGGGGCTCCCGGGCATGATCGCAGCAAGGGTACGGGAGGAGCAGGTCGTCCTGATCGTTGTGGGGATGCCCTTCGCTCCCGACGGAGGGCTCGGAGCGAAGGGAGAAGAGGTGGGACGCTTCATCGAAGCACTCCGCGGGCAGGTCCCGGTCCCCGTCGAGATATGGGATGAGAGCTTTACCTCTGTGGATGCGCGGCAGGCCTTCATCGCCGGGGGGATGAAGAAACGGAAGAGACAGGAAAAGGGGCGCGTCGACGAAATGGCGGCACGCCTCCTCCTTCAGGAATATCTGGAGAACAAGAACCATCGCTGACATAACGCAGGGCGGCGGACCGGCAGGTTCCGCCGGCATGGCTCCCGGTTCCGAGCTGCATCCCTCTATCCCCCGGCGCATCACCGGGTGGATGCGGAAGCATAAGGTCTCTACGGCCCTCCTCCTTTTTCTCGTGTTCCTGCTTGCGGAACTTGCCAGCATCCCCTGGTTTGCCGTGGCGCGTATGAAGACGGAGAACCCGGCCGGGACTGCCCTCATGCGCCAGCGGGAAGCCGAAGCGGAAGCGGCGGGAAAACCGTTCAGGGTCACGCAGAAGTGGATTTCCCTCTCGCACATCCCGAAGCAGGTCGTGGATGCGGTCGTTGTTGCGGAGGACGGAACGTTTTTCACGCACGGGGGGGTCGACTGGTTTGAGGTCCGGGAATCGCTGGAAAAGGACATTCAGGAAGGTCGGGCGGCCCGTGGAGCGAGCACGATAACGCAACAGCTCGCAAAGAACCTCTTCCTCTCGACGTCCAAGGACCCGGTGCGCAAGGTGAAGGAGCTCGTCATCACGTTCCTCATGGAACAGGAGCTTGACAAAGACAGGATACTCGAGATCTATCTGAACATCGTCGAGTGGGGACCGGGCGTGTTCGGCGTCGAGGCGGCATCGGAGACATACTTCGGCGTTCACGCGGAGAATCTGACTCTCGACCAGGCGGCGCGCCTGGCGGCGGTGATCCCGAGTCCGCTCCGCCACAGGCCGGACAGTGATGGGAGGTACGTTCTGCGGCGCAAGGAGATCGTCCTGGGGAGAATGGGGGCCCGCAACATGATCCCCGCCCCTCCGGGGATCCTCCTGGGCGAACCGGGTGTGGCAGCGCGCGATTCTGCGGGCGTGCCTCCGGGGGTACCCGGTGAGACCGCAGGCGAGGACACCATGGAGATCGATGAGGGGAGAGAGAATGGATTATAAGGATGTCACGAGGATTATCGAGGAAGGTGAGGGGTTTGAAGTCGAGTTCAAGCGGAAGGTCACGACGCCGGACAAAATCGCCCAGGCGCTGATCGCGTTCGCGAACACCAAGGGGGGGCACATCCTCTTCGGCGTCGACGATGACGGGTCTGTTGTTGGTGTGGAAAGCGAGAAGAGCGAAGTCGACCTGATCCACCAGGCGGCGAGCGAGTTCTGCTTCCCCGGAATCGAGCCCTCGATCGACATCGTTGCGTTCGACGGGGAGGACGTGATCGTGGTCTACGTGGAAGAGAGCCGCGACAAGCCCCACTATTTCACCGGGAACAGCAACGGAAGCGCGCAGGGGGAGGATGAAACGAAGGTGTTCATCCGCGTGAACGACAAGACGATCATGGCCAGCAGGGAGGTCGTCAAAATCCTGCGCGACGGCCGCCCCGACGCCCCTCCCATGCATTTCGAGATCGGCGAAAACGAGAAGAGGCTGTTCCGCTACCTGGACGAACACGAACGGATCACTGCCAGGGAATTCTCAAACCTTGTCAACATCTCGGAGCAGCGCGCCTCGCGCATCCTGGTGTCGCTCGTCCGGGCGGGCGTTGTCAGGATACACACTCTTGAGAAGAGCGATTTCTTCACTCTGGCGTACGATGTCTTCAGGTAGGTGACTTCAGGATCCTCATCAGCTCGAAGAGCGCCACACCGTAGGCGACCGCGGCATTGAGCGATTGCTTCACGCCGTACATGGGGATCTCCACGGCGAGATCGGCCGCCTCGATGACCGCGCGCGAAACTCCCGTCAGTTCATTTCCCACCACGAGGCAGACAGGAAACACCTCCTTCGTCAGCGTGAAGACGGGGACGCTGTGTGTCGTGTGCTCGAGAACGCAGATCTTCATCCCCTGTGCCCTTGCATCGGCGACAGCCTGGAGGGGATCCCGGTGGTGCGACCAGGGGACCGATTCGGTCGCTCCGAGCGAGGTTTTGGAAATTTCGCTCCGGGGAGGAGCAGGCGTGTAGCCGCAGAGATACAGCCTGCGTATGAAGGCTCCGTCGGATGTCCGGAACATCGAGCCGACGTTGTAGAGGCTCCTGATGTTGTCAAGCATCCCCGCCACGGGGTTCCGGTCACGAACCCCCGCCTGATCGGGGGGCACGCTCCTGGCAAGCAGCTCGTCATGTGTCAGTTTTCTCAAGAACTCTCCCGCTCTCTTTTTTTCGCAAACCC
>DASVIU010000304.1:0-2220 GCA_036386275.1 Bacteroidota bacterium
CGATCTCCCCGACGTGCGCGTAGAGTTCCTCGAGCGTCCCGTATTTCTGTATAAGGGGAATCGCCGTTTTCTCTCCGACCCCCGGGACTCCGGGGACGTTGTCGGACGTGTCGCCGGTGAGCGAGAGGACATCGATGACCCTGTCCGGCGTGACGCCGAATTTCTCCCTGACGCCCGACTCTTCGACGAGCTCCGGGTCCCCCCCTGACTTCCCGGGCTTGTACATCTTTATCATCGGGGAGATGAGCTGCATGAAGTCCTTGTCCCCGGTCACCATCATGGTGAGGACCCCTTCCTTTTCCGCGCGCCGGGCGAGTGTGCCGATGATGTCGTCCGCTTCAAACCCGGGGAGTTCCAGGAGCGGGGTGTTGAACGCGCGGACGACCTCCTTCAGCCTGTCCATCTGCGCGGCCATGTCTTCCGGCATCTTCTGCCGCGTGGCCTTGTACTCGGGGAAGAGCCTGTGCCGGAATGTCGGTTCCTTCGTGTCGAACACGACGGCGATATGGTCGGGCTTTTCTTCGTCGAGTATCTTCATGAGGGCGGTGACGAAGCCGTAGATCGCGCTGGTGTTCTCCCCCTTGCTGTTGATGAGGGGGCGGCTGATGAACGCATAATAGGCGCGGTAAGCGAGCGCCATCCCGTCGAGGAGGAAGAGGCGTTCTGTCTTGCTCATTGCTTTTCAGAAAAGAGAAGTGAACGTGAGCCGCCTGTGGGGCGGCGGTGCAGAAGAAACATACCGAATGTGTGCGGGAGTGTCAACGGAACGGGGATCGCGTGGAATCTGTTCATTGATTGTAATTCGTGAAATGGGTACATTCCGACCGTCACAACTCTCCGGCGGATGAAAATCTACACAAAGACAGGCGACAGGGGGGACACGTCCCTCTTCGGCGGGCAGAGGGTCCCCAAGGACGCGCTCCGCATCGAAGCATGCGGGAGCGTCGACGAGCTGAACTCGGTGCTCGGGATAGCCCTGGCCGATGGTCCGGACGAGGAAATCCGTTCTGTCCTGGAGCAGATCCAGCACAAACTTTTCGGCCTGGGGGCCGATCTGGCCACGCCCCGATCGGCCGGACGGCGGAAGAAAATCAGGCGGATCGACCCCCGCGATTCCCTCTGGCTGGAACGGGAGATCGACAGGCTTGACCCGGTCCTGAAGCCGTTGAAGAATTTCATCCTTCCCGGAGGATCCCGCTTCGCGGCGCGCCTCCATTTCGCCCGCACGGTTTGCCGGAGGGCGGAGCGCGCCGTTGTGCGCCTGTCGCGGAACGAGGACATCGGCGAAGGGGTGACGATGTATCTGAACCGCCTGTCGGATTTGCTGTTCGTGCTCGCCCGGTATGCGAACAAGTCCGCGGGAATCTCGGAAACCCGTTGGAAATCATAGCGCGTGCGCCGGCCGCATCCCGTCCCGGACTCCCCGGATCCGCACGGCCGGGCGATCGGTCAAGCCTGACCGCCACTCCACAACCCGGAAACTCCCTGTTATGAAACGGATTCTCCTGATCGGCCTCGTCTGCTCCCTTGCGATGAATCACGCTGCGGCGCAGAAAACCGGCTTCTCGAAAGACAGTGCGTATGCAAACCTGGATGTTCTTGTCAACCTCATCGGTCCGCGTCCTATGGGGTCACCCGCAGAGGGGAGGGCCCTCCGGTTTGCCGTTGCGAGATTCAAGGAGTACGGATGCCAGGAGGCGTATGTCATGCCGATGACGGACGCCGCGGGCGTCAACACGACGAGCGGCATCGCCGTGGGGGTCCTCCGGGGAAAGACCGGCCGGATCGTCATCATCGGCGGGCACATCGACTCCGCCGGCCCCGACATCCCCGGCGCGAACGACGACGGCTCGGGAGCGGCATCGGTGATCGAACTCGCCCGTGTGATCGGCAAGAAAGAACATGAATCCACAGTGGTCTTCTGCTGCTGGGGCGGCGAGGAGGAGGGGTTGAGGGGGTCGGAGTACTTCGCCGCGCACTATCCGGCTATCGGCGACGTGGCGCTCATGCTCCAGATCGACATGGCCGACGGATCCGGGAACCTGGATGCCGATCCGGACGGCGCATACCAGGTGAGCGCCCCCCGCTGGCTCGTCGACGCGACGTTCGATATCTTTTACAACGATCTCCACGCGGAGGGACTGGTCTACCCGACGCAGGCGGCGACGGTGAACTCCTCCTCCGCGGGGGGGACAGGCTCCGATCACATGCCCTTCCTGG
>DASVIU010000305.1:0-4558 GCA_036386275.1 Bacteroidota bacterium
TACACTCACACCCGTGTCAGTCAAGTCGGACGAACGATAGATGGTGTCATTTCCAACAACCGGGTCTTCACGACTGACGATCCAGAGTATGCTCTCCGTCGGAGTGGCGGCGAGCGTCCTCGCGGTGGCTTCTGGCTGCACCAACACCGGGTATCTTGCTCAGAGCGAAAAACTCTACACCGGGGCCGAGCTCCATATTGAGAAAAAGGGGGAGATACCGGACGAAGGCGACCTCGAAAGCCAGCTGAACAAACTGATCGTTCCCGAACCTAACGGAAAGATCCTGGGGCTGTTCCGGGTAAAGTTGTGGCTCTATAACATCGGCATTTTCAAGGAAAGCATGGGCGAGCCTCCCGTGCTTCTTCAAAGCGTGAGGCCCGATCGCATTGCGACGAGGATGCGCACGCTTCTGGAGAACAGAGGATACTTCCAGGGGGAGGCGAACTACACGGTGCTTGAAGAGGAGAAAACGGGAAGCGTCTTGTACAATGTTGCGATTCACCCTCCCTATACGATCAACAGCATCACTGTGAAGGGAGTCGATGCTCCCGTGCTCAGTTCGATCCGGGCGACAATGAGCGAAACGGTTCTCAGGATCGGAGAACCGTACGATCTGAGCAAGCTTCAAGAGGAGCGCGTGCGCATCGATGCGGCACTGAAAGAGGAGGGATTGTTTTTCTTCTCGCCTGACTTTATCCTCTTCCAGGCGGATAGCTCCCTCGGCGAACGGAAGATAGATCTTTCTCTCACGTTGCGAAGCCGCATCCCGGAAGAGGCCACACGGAGCTTCACAATCGGCAATATCTACATTTATTCCGGCTATGCGCTCAATCGCGACAGCGTCGACATACCAGCCGGAGATACGCTCCTTGCAGGCGGTTACCACTACATCGATATTGACAGGGCATTTGACCCCGATGTCATCATCCGGTCTGTGTTTTTCGTCAGGGGATCCCCCTACACCCGGCACGATCACGATCAAACGCTGAATAGACTGATGAACCTCGGGGTATTCAAGTTTGTGAGCGTCCGGCTGGTCCGGGCTGATTCGGCGGGAATCCCTCGTCTCGACGCTCACATTTATTTGACCCCGCTCCTGATGAAGACCATTCGCTTTGAGCTGCAGGGAGTCTCCAAATCAAATGACCTTGTGGGACCGGTGTTCAATTCAAGTTTTCGAAACAGGAATCTGCTGCGGGGAGCGGAGCTGTTCAAGCTGACCGTTGAGGCGGGTTTCGAAATACCCGTCAGGGGGGCGCAATCCGGCGGAACCTCGTACGAGGTTGGCTCTCGTGCCGAACTGGAAATACCGAAGTTTCTTGTCCCCTTCGCTGTGGGAAACGACTCAGGCCTCTTTGTACCGAAAACGCGCATGGCGCTGGGACTCAGATTATTGCATCGCATCCAGTACTACCAGATGCTCTCAATCGATGCCTCTTTCGGGTAAAACTGGAAAGAGACGTTGAGCAAGGAGCACTCTTTCAATCCGATCGCGGTCACGTTTGCCCATCTGACGAACACGACGCAACAATTCAAAGACCTGCTGGCAACGAACACCTTCTTGCGCAAGAGTTTCGAAGAACAATTTACAATCGGTCAAACCTATTCCTTCACGTTTGCCGATCAGCTTGAAAAGGAGCGGAAAAACCACGTATACTTCAAGGGAAGTATCGATCTCTCGGGCAACCTCATTCATCTTGTGCAGTCGCTCTTTCGCGTAGAAGGGGGGACCCCGGACAACCCCTATAAGATCCTGGGCACTTCCTATTCCGAGTATTCGCGGTTCGATGTGGATGTGCGGCATTACTACAACACAAACAATCAGACTTCCTCGATTGCCAGCCGGTTGATTGCCGGAATAGGAATCGCCCACGGAAATTCTTCCACGCTTCCGTACGTTAAACAGTTCTATGTAGGCGGAAGCAACAGTGTCCGCGCATTCGACCCACGGGCGCTCGGCCCGGGCTCGTACAGGACGCCCGACAGCCTCCTTGCACATTCGTTCCTCGACCAGGCCGGTGATATCAAGCTCGAAGCAAATGTCGAATACAGGTTTCCGATCGTGAGTGTTGTACGCGGCGCGTTGTTTGTGGATGCCGGCAATATCTGGTTGAGGAACGATGATCCCAATCGATCGGGTGGCACATTCTCCGGCAGATCGTTCCTCAATGAGATAGCTGTTGGAACCGGTTTCGGGATCAGGCTTGATCTGTCCTTTTTTATTCTCCGGTTTGATCTCGCGTTTCCATTGCGGGTCCCCTATCTGCCGGAAGGGGAGCGGTGGGTCACAAACAGGATTGATTTTGGCAGCGCCTCATGGCGGAAAGAGAATCTTGTGTTGAATGTCGCCATCGGGTACCCGTATTGATCAACGAATGTTGTTACAAACGGAAGTATTGACGTGTTCGTCTGACCTGTCCGTCTGATTGCTATTGGGTCATCTGTTCGTTACCTTAGGTATACCTCAGTCCGACGATGTCCTTCCGATTTTAGTCCTTCGAAGAAGTTTGCATTTCTCCTGTTGCCCCATTCCCGGGAAATGGCATCACGCACCTGAATGAGGAGAAGTCGCTATTCAAGAAGAGGAGAAGGTGTGTATGGAACTCCCCCCCGATATGCAGCGAGCAGCAGACTTGCTCGACGGCTTAAGACGCTCGATTCACAAGACGTATTGGTCATACAGCGCTCAACTGGAACGACTCAAACTGTTCAAGAAAGGACACGACCAGGATACCCAATCATGGTCTGATCGCGCCCAGAGCAACCCGACCGACCAGAATCTGCAGCGGTTGGCGGAAAACGGTTCGCAGGGAATCGGTTATCTGGATTTGCTGCTGACCGAGCTTGAGGGCTATTCAACCAGTTTTCAGAGCTTCATGCTGTTTGTGGACGACATAGAATTGCAGCTGAACATACCAAGGATCTGAACGGAGTTCGATTCCGTTGATGCCTGATCATGTCCCGGTGCCTTCGCTCATGCGCCTGGCCTCTGATTCCCGGTCAAGAGTCACGTCATCCCACGACGCGGGGTCATCCAGAGATTCCAGGTGAGTAAACACCGTCACACCGGGCAATATCTTCCTGATGTCGGCCTCAATTCTCTCCAGGAGTTGATGCCCCGCATGGACCGTCCACGCTCCGGGCACTATCACGTGCATCGAGACAAACCGGCGTGCCCCCGCCTGACGGGTTCGTAATGCGTGGATTTGAATTCCGGTTTCCCTGTACGCGCCAAGGATCCTTCCCAATTGGTCTGTCTCCCGGGGAGGGAGAGCGGTATCCATCAATCCGAGCACAGACCGGCGAACGATACCCACGCCCGTCCTGACGATATTCGCTGCCACCACCAGCGCGACAATGGGATCGAGCCGGTTCCATCCTGTCAATCCAACAGCAGCGACGCCGATCAGCACGCCTCCCGACGTCCATACATCTGTCATCAAATGGCGCGCATCTGATTCGAGGGTGACCGATTGGTACCGCTTCCCGGCCTTCGAGAGACTCACCGAGACGCCCAGGTTCACCATTGAAGCAACAAGAGAAATCCCAAGACCAAGTCCCACCTTTTCGAGCGGCCGCGGATCAACGAGTGCTTTGATAGCGGCAACTCCAATGCCGAGGGCTGCAATCAGGATCAACGTCCCTTCCGCCCCGCTCGAAAAATACTCCGCCTTGCTGTAACCGTAAGCATGCTCCTCATCTGCGGGTCTGGCAGCAATAGTCAACATTGCCAGGGCCATGGCAGCCGCAGCGAGGTTTACCGTCCCTTCCATGGCGTCGGAGAGAAGCCCGACCGAGCCGGTCAGGAAGTACGCTCCGCACTTCAGCGTGATCGTGACGACGGCGGCAGTGATGGAGAGCCATGCGTAACGCTTCAAGGTCGCGCGATTCTCAAGAAATGATGCCATAACTCCTTCGTCTCTTCTTGCGCTTCGCTTACCGGAATATACCACAATGGAGCGCTATGGACAAGGCTGTGTGAAATCAACCTGGGCAGTCACCCTTAATTGTTTCAATGAACCCATTCATCTCTTTCATGATTGACATGGCGCAGCACGTTGTCTACATTTCAAGATATGACCCCCTCAACCGTAATGGAGCACTTATCTACGATCCCGGTACAGCAAAGGTCACCGATCTGACGTTGCCCCCCCAACCGACAGAAAATCCAGCGAAAGGAGTACGCCGACGTGTCTAGGGTTCGACTTGAATTGCCGGAGCGTTTTCTATTCACGACCGAAGTACCGCTGCGGGTGTCCGATATTAACTACGGCGGGCATCTGGGGAATGATGCCGTGCTTTCGCTTGCGCAGGAGGCACGAATGCGCTTTCTGCGCTCACACAGCTGGACTGAGCAGGATGTGACAGGCGTCGGGATCATAATGACGGATGCCGTCGTCGTGTATCGTTCGGAGGCATTCTACGGAGACGTCCTGACGATAGATGTGGCTGTGGCGGATATGGGGGAGCTCGGCTGCGATTTTCTCTTCCGGATGCTGAACACGGTTTCAGGGAAAGAAGTTGCACGGGTAAAGACCGGGATAGTGTTCTTCTACTA
>DASVIU010000306.1:0-2460 GCA_036386275.1 Bacteroidota bacterium
GCATGCCTGCCGGGTCAACCTGTATCCGGCAAGAGAGTCTTTGACATCCATTCTTGTCACCTGCTTCTTTTCCCCGGGGGGCATTTGTCATGAGCTCACGTTCCAGGGTAATCCGCATCCAGACGAGGGGGTTCAGCGATATGCACGACATCACTCCCCTCGCAGCCGAATTCTTGTCTTCCTCGACCGTTCAAAGCGGTCTCTTCTGTGCTTTTGTACCGGGAGCAACCGCCGGAATTACTACCATCGAGAATGAGGAGGGCGCATTGCGCGATCTCAGAGAGGCAATCGAACGGATGGCGCCCCGGGACATCCACTACGAGCACGACACGCGATGGGGAGACGGTAACGGCTTTTCGCACGTACGCGCCGCACTTCTGGGGCCGTCGCTCTCTGTTCCTGTGGCGGACGGGAAGCTCCGGCTTGGCACATGGCAGCAGATCCTCCTCATCGATTTCGACAACCGTCCGCGCAGCCGGGAGGTCATTTTCGAGATTGTTGGTGACTGAGGCGCCAGCCCCGCCAATTAGCAGATTTTCTCTCAACCCCAGGAAGATCTGCCCGGGAAAGGGAATCCTCACTTTGTATCTCCCCGCCAGAAATTCTCTTTTCTGAGTTTCCGAACAAACCCCCCTTGTGCGGGATGAACCTCTTTTGTACACTACCGAGAGGATCTCTCCCTCAGCAGGAGCGCAGTCGTCAGACGCGCTTCACAAGCTTGACCCCCTGCGCTCCCGTCTCATCGTAAGACCGGGTGCATATGACCAGCCGGCAGACTTCACACTTCCTCGCCGTGCTCTGCTTTATAGGCGCGGCATTCCTCGGCACTCCACTGAACGCCCAATGGGTCCAGACTTCAGGCCCCGGCGGCGGAAACGTTACCTGTTTTCTCATGAGCGGCTCCACTGTCTTTGCCGGAACGGTGAGCGGAGGAGTCTACACATCAGTGAACATGGGATCCTTCTGGACCCATGCGAGCGTTGGGCTTACCAACAAGTGGGTTCGGGCACTTCTTGCCAGTGGCTCGCGTCTTTACGCGGGGACCGCCGGCGGTGTATTCGTTTCGACTGATAACGGATCGACCTGGACTTCCCTCGGCACGACATTTAGTGACGTCTCCTCTCTCGCATCCACCGGGACGGCACTCCTGGCCGGCGTTATCGGCGATGGTGTGTATGTCTCTTCAGACAGCGGTGTGAGCTGGCATCAGACACTCTCCTCTCAGTCCGTCGCATGCCTCACGGTAAACGGCGGGAACATATTTGCTGGAACAAGAGGGAATGGCGCATACCTCTCGACTGACAACGGGGGAACATGGAATCCCGCCCGCGCCGGTCTGACCGGCGGCGGCCTGGCAATAAACGCATTCATGGTGCGCGGCCCGAATCTCTTTGCGGCAACGGTTGGCGGCGTGTACGTCTCGACAAACAATGGCACCACGTGGACGTCGCCCGGTACCGGTCTTCCCGGTGTTTCTGTTACCGCTCTGGCCCAGAACAGCCTGACGCTCTTTGCCGGAACTGCCAGCGCCGGGGTCTACCTCTCAACGGACTTTGGATCCAGTTGGGCCCCTGCGAACAACGGTTTGAGAGATCTGCATATCGGGTGTCTGGCGTGGGACGTGACGATACTCCTCGCAGGGACGGTCAGCGCTGGCGTGTATATGTCGACTGATGGTGCGTCAAACTGGATCTACGCCAGTGACGGAATACCAAACGCACCGGCCTCGGCGCTTGCCAGGAGCGGGACGACTCTGTTTTCAGGAACATCGGGCGCAGGGGTCTTCACTTCTGCCAACGACGGAGCCTCATGGATTCCATCGAGCGCGGGACTCTCGGATGCAAATGTCCGGTCATTTGCATTCAGCGGCCAAACAGTTTTCGCCGGCACGTCTTCCGGAGTCTTCCGTTCGACGAACAACGGGTCCCTCTGGGCCCCCGCCAACATCGGGATGGCCGGATCTATCGTCTATGCGCTCGCTCAATCCGCGGGCGGCCTCTTTGCCGGAGTGCTGGGAGGAGCCTCCGGAGCAGTAATATTCCGTTCCACGGATAACGGATCCACCTGGACACCGGCGAGCATCGGGCTGGAGTCCTCGGTGAACGCATACGCACTTCTTGTGCGAGGGTCGAAGCTGTTTGCCGGAACAGACGCCGGCGTCTTCGTCTCGACGGATAATGGGGCTGGGTGGACCGGCATCAATACGGGTCTGGGCGTCACCCCTGTGTATGCCCTTGCTGACAGCGGCGGGTCGATTTATGTGGGGGGGAATTCAAAGGTATTCCGAACGACCAATGAGGGAGCAGGGTGGACGGATGTGAGCGCGGGGTTGCCCGGCAACCCGGTCTCCAATCTTCTTGTCGTGGGGGGAAACGTGATTGCCGCATTCAACGGCGGAGGAATCTACTGCTCAACAGGAGGCGGACCGAACTGGCGTACGGTGAACACGGGGCTGGATGA
>DASVIU010000307.1:0-2180 GCA_036386275.1 Bacteroidota bacterium
CCGTGAGATCAAACCGTCCGTGCCGGGCGATGTGGGAGAGCATATGATCAAAGAAACCGATGCCTGTCGCGATATCAAAAGCGCCCGCTCCGTCGAGATCAAGACGGAGCCGGATCGATGTCTCCGCCGTGTTGCGTTCCACCGTCGACGTTCGGTTCATACTGCCTCCCGGAGTGCATCGATGAATTCGTCGTTTTCGGCCGGCGTCCCGACGCTGACACGGAGTCCGCGCTCCAGCATCGGGTACCGGGAGACATCCCGTATGAGTATCCCCCGTGAAAGGAGAGCCGAGAACACTTCCGCGGGAGTCTTCCGGAGAGTCTCGAAGAGGAGGAAATTGGCGTCCGACGCGTAAGGACGGATGCCGTCCATCGCCCCGAGCGCTGAGAAGACCCGCTCGCGCTCTGAAACAAGCACCCCGATCCAGGATTTCAAGCTGTCCCAACGCTCGATGAATACCTCCGCAGCGATAAGCGTGAATATGTTGACGGAATACGGGAGCTTCACTTTGGTCAATTGACGCGCCAGCGCGGGTGAGAGAAGCGCGTACCCGAACCGGAGGCCCGCCGCCCCCATGGCCTTGGAAAAAGTCTGGAGAACCACGAGCCGCTCATGATGCGCGAGCAGTGCGACAGCGGAAGAACCTGCGAACTGTACGTACGCCTCGTCCACGACCACGAGAGACTCGGTCTCGCGAAGAATGCGCTCCAGCTGGGCCAGGGGGATCTGCCCCCCCGTGGGGTTGTTCGGCGAGCAAAGGACCAGCATCGCTGCACCGGTTGCGTTCGCCGCATTGATCACCGCACCGGTATCCAATATGAATGATCGCGTCATTGGAACGTCAAAGACCGGAGCTCCGATCGTCTCCGCGAGCAACCTGTAGAGCGTAAACGTCGGCTGGCTGATCACCACTCCCCGCCCTGGGTCCAGTGCGCACGTGAAGAGGAGCTGCAGAAGGTCATTCGACCCGTTCCCCAGGAGAACCCCGTCCGCCGTCCATCCGGTGAATTCTGCGATCTTCTCCATCTGACGCCGGGGGACGAATTCCGGGTACCGGGACCAGTGCACAGCGGCGACACGGCGGAGGACTTCATTCCTGATTTCATCCGGCAGATCGAAAGGGTTCTCGTTCGGGTTCGGCTTGATCCGGCACTCCCGGTGCACGAGAGTGTATTCCGTGATCCCTTCGATATTGGGACGCAACAGGGTTCTCATCGCACATCCTCCCGTATGGTCACCGACCGCTCGTGAGCGAAAAGTCCTTCCGCGCGCGCGAGCTCGCGCACGTGCGGGACAAGCCGCCTGAGGGCAGGGCGCGTGACCTCGATGACATTGGAGAATTTCATGAAATCCGCCACGCCGAGAGGCGAGGAAAACCTCGCGGACCCTGACGTGGGGAGCGTATGATTGGGGCCGGCGACGTAATCCCCGAGGGCCTCGGTGGACCAGGACCCGAGGAATATCGACCCCGCATTGTCGATCCGCCGGGCGTACGAGCGTGCGTTCTTCACCATGAGCTCGACGTGTTCCGGGGCAAGCATGTTGACGATCGCAGCCGATTCCCTTATCGATCCGGCAACAATGATGACTCCCTGTCCGTCGAATGCCTTGCGTGCGATCGCTTTGCGCGGCGTGGCATCGAGCTGGATCGCGACCGCACGGCTGACCTTCTCGGCCTGCGCGCGGGAGCCGACAATGCAGATGGGGGACGCAAGCTCATCATGTTCGGCCTGCGCCATGAGATCCGCTGCGACGAACTCCGCCCGGGCCGTGGAGTCGGCCACGACGACGACTTCGGTGGGACCCGCGATCATATCGATCCCGACTTCGCCAAACACCATCCGCTTCGCTGCGGCGACGTAGGTGTTACCGGGGCCGGTGATCTTGTCAACGCGGCGAATCGATTCCGTCCCGAAGGCCAGTGCGGCGATCGCCTGTGCCCCGCCGATCCGGTAGATTTCGGTGATTCCCGATTCCGATGCCGCGACGAGCACTTCTGCGGGGAGGCGCCCGTCCGGACCGGGGGGGGATGCCATGACGACCTCCCCCACACCGGCGATACGTGCCGGAACAGCATTCATAAGCACGGTGGAAGGATAGGCCGCCTTCCCCCCGGGGACGTAAATCCCGACGCGCGAGAGCGGGCTGAACCGCTGCGAGAGCCGCATCCCCCTCTCCCG
>DASVIU010000308.1:0-2411 GCA_036386275.1 Bacteroidota bacterium
ACATTCTCATAAGGAATTCCCAAGAAAACACTTGACTTTTACGCCTCTCCTTCTATATTCATGGAAGCGCTTCCACCTGTTCATCCTCGAAACGATCCGAATCTTTTTCCGTACGTAACCCATGAGTGTGACGATCTACGACCTCGCACGCGAGGCAGGAGTGGGGATCGGGACAGTATCCCGCTGCCTGAACAACCACCCGAGTGTTTCTGCGGAAACGCGGGCGAAGGTCCTGGATGTCGTCAAGCGTCTCAGTTACCAGCCCCACGCGTACGCGCAGCGGTTGGCGTCGAAAAAGACCAATACGATCTCCGCGATTATTCCGTTTTTCACAAATTATTTCTTCATTCAGGTACTTCAGGGGGTGCAGGACAAGGCTGCGGAGCTCGGGTTCGACCTAATCCTCTACGGGGTGAACAACCCGTCGCAGGCCGAATACTATCTCAGGCGTTCGCTCCACCGCGGTCACGTCGACGGGGTGCTGTTCTTTTCGATGAGCCTCCCCGAGTCGTATGTTTCGAAATTCCAGCAGATCCGGCTTCCGCTTGTACTTGTGGATGCCTACCACCCGGAATTCGACTCGATCAGCGTGAAGAACCTCGAGGGGGCGACGATGGCGACAAGGCATCTCCTGAAACTCGGTCACACGAACATCGCCATGATCAACGCAAGCCTTTCGACGCAGCCGGCGCGTGACAGGATGGAAGGGTACCGGATCGCACTTGCGGAGGCGGGCCTTCCGTTCCGGAACGACAGGGTCTTCATATCGGAGATCGGCAAGCAGGACGGTTTCAACCGGGAGGCGGGGCGCGCGTCGATGGAGGACCTGATAGGCAAGAACTCCGGCAGGGACCGGGCAACCGCGGTGTTCATCGCCAGCGACGTACAGGCGATGGGTGCGCTCGAGGGAGCCGCCGAGCTCGGCGTGCGCGTCCCAGAAGACCTTGCGATCGTGAGCTTCGACGATATCGAGCTGGCGCAGCACGCGCAGCTTACCACCATGCGCCAACCGATGTATGAAATGGGTGTTCTCGCGCTCGAGAAGCTTTTCGCGCGCATGAAGAACCCCGACTCGGCGCCGTCGCAGACGACGTTTCTGCCGACACTCATCGTCCGAAAGTCGTGCGGAGCGAGCGTTCCGAGCGAACAGCTTGTGTGAACCGGAAGGATCGGGGATGGGTGAGCGTCTGCACAACACCTGATATTGCAACGCAAAGGAGCGAACACCGTATGAATTCACGTCTACTACTTCTATCGGGACTTCTGCTGTTCACACTTGCGGATGCCTCTGCCGGAAACACGGGGAAGATCGCCGGCGAAGTCAAGGATACCCAGACGGGGGAGGCCATTGTCGGTGCCAGCATCCTGATTCAGGGGACGTCGATGGGTGCGGCCACGAACATCGACGGCTACTACGTCATACTGAACGTCCAGCCGGGAACCTACACGCTCGTGGCATCGGGGGTCGGATACAACAAGAAGACGGTTTCAAACGTGCAGGTCTCCCTCGACCAGACGACGACGATCGACTTCAAGCTGACGTCGACGGTCGTCGAAGTCGGTGAGGAAGTGGTGACGGTGGCCGAGAGGCCTCTCGTACAGAAGGACCTGACGGCGTCCACCGCGACGGTGAACGGGGACCAGATCGCCGCCCTTCCTGTGACGGAAGTCGGGCAGGTCCTGAACCTCCAGGCCGGCGTCACGGTCGATCAGAACGGAGGGCTCCATCTTCGCGGAGGGCGCACCGGAGGGGTCTCATACTGGATCGATGGAGTCCCGGTCACCGACGCGTTCAACTCGTCCCAGGTTGTCGAAGTCAACAAGAGCCTCGTCGAGCAGGTGCAGCTTGTTTCAGGTGCCTACAACGCCGAGTATGGCGAAGCGATGGACGGCATCGTCAACATTGCCACCCGTGAAGGAAGTCCAAAGTTCTCGGGGGGACTCAGCACGTACATCGGGAACTACCTTCCCAACAACGACGGCGCCAGCAAGGCCCTCTATACCGGATTGGACAGGTTAAGACCGTTTGACATACGGAACTTCGAGGGATCGCTGAGCGGACCCGTCACCGGGGACGACCTGACGTTCTTCGCAAACGGGAGGTACATTCATTTCGGCGGGGACGAGTACGGCATCCGCCGGTTCAATCCTCAGAACATCTCATTTACCGACAGCACCAACCGGTTCATCCTCTACCGCCCTCCCGTCGGGGTCGACCCCTCCGGGAAGGGGGACAGTGCGATCGTGCCGATGAATTCCAGCGAACGGGCCTATGCGCAGGGGAAGCTCACGTGGCACATCTCTCCCGTCATGAAGCTCACCGCCAATTATATATTCGACCACACCAAATCACAGCCCTACAACAGGCAGTACTTCTACAATCCTGACGGGAACGGCAACGACTACAACTT
>DASVIU010000309.1:0-3217 GCA_036386275.1 Bacteroidota bacterium
CCTCGACGGGGTGGCTCCTTGTGGACACCGCGAGTTTCAGGCCTCACGGCCCCGAGGTGCTCCCCATTCCTCTCCCCGTGAACGATAACGGCCGCGCACTTGATGACCCTCTCAGGAAACTCCTCCCTGTTCGGGACGCACAGCCCGCCTACGAGCGGAGCGTCCTGCTGAGCGACCTGGACGTGAATCACCACGTCAACAATGCCCGTTACCTTGAATGGATATTCGATTGTTACGACGATGAGTACGTAAAAAGCCACGCCCTCTGCCTCCTCCAGGTGAACTACGTCGGCGAGACCACTCTGGGTGACACCGTCGCTCTTTCCCGGGGGGAAGACGCAGCTTCCCCCGGCGTTCATTATATCGAAGGGGTAAGCCGAAGGAAGGGGTCGAAGGTGGTGCAGGCGCTCGTGGGCTGGGAATCTTCTGGGAAGAAGGATCTCCAATAAATGAGGGAAGACTCATGAACAGGCGTCGCCGGGTGTTCCTGCTTTTCATTGCTCCCGCGCTCCTCCATTCACTCCTCGTTGCACAAGAGCCTGTGCAGGGCCTCCCCGGGCTGATTGCCCCGTTCTCTTTTGTGTACCCGGCCTTCTTCTCGATCCCCGCGAGGGACGGCTTCCCGATGCCCGCCCAGATCCTCATGCCGACACGCCCTGTTCAGGGGAGGAAGTATCCTGTGATTCTTTTCGTCTACAGCGGGCCTTCCGCCCCCGTCGTCCTGGACGTCTGGCAGCGGGAGATCTACTGGGAAAACCTCCTGCTGCAGAACGGCTACATTGTTTTCCGCTGCGACAACAGGAGTGCGACCGGGATCAGCAAAGCGCTCGAAACGACCGGGGCCCGGCGGCTGGAAGGGCTCTCGGAGCTCTCTGACATCATCGATGCGGTGCAGTGGCTCAAGTCGCAGGCGTATGTGGATTCTACATACAGAATGCGTGGCGATTCGCCGATGAGCTGATAAGTGCAAACAAACTCTTTGAGATGATGATATACCCCATGCGGATGCACGGGATCGCGGATGAGCCCGCCCGCGTTCATCTGTACAGCACGATGCTCGACTTCTGGAGAAGAAACCTCTGATATGCCCGATCTCCTCCACATCGCTGCGTTCATGATTGCGGGGTGCATCGCGGGGATGATGAATGCCATCGCCGGAGGGGGAACTCTCGTCACGTTCCCGACGCTCATCTTTGCGGGGCTCCCCTCGATCGTCGCAAACGCGACGAGCACGATCGCCCTGCTCCCCGCCACACTCAGCAGCGCGTTCAGCTACCGCAATGCAGCCCGGTCCGTCTCCCGCTGGCTCAGGATTTTTGCCCCGGTTAGTCTCCTCGGGGGGCTTGCGGGGGGGATACTCCTGGTCCGCACCCCCTCGCACGTGTTCGACACGCTCGTGCCGTTCCTCATATTGTTTGCGACGGTCCTGTTCATGGTGAACAGTTCTTTGAGCCGGTTCTTCGGGGCCAGGCTTGCCGCGATGCACGGTGCTGAGCCTCCGCGCTCCTGGGTGGTGGGGGCCGCGCTCTTCCAGCTCGCGGTTGCAGTGTACGGGGGGTACTTCGGCGCAGGGATCGGCATACTGATGCTCGCCTCACTCGGGCTGCTTGGATTCGAAGACGTCCATGCGATGAACGCGCTCAAGGTGAGGCTCGGGTTCCTCATCAACATCGTGGCCGCAATTTACTTCATCGTGAGCGGACTCGTGGATTGGCCGAGCGCAGGGATCATGGCCCTTGGGACCGTCGTGGGGGGATACACGGGAGCGCAGTTTGCGCAGAAGATCCCGCAGGCCCGTGTGCGGTCGCTCATTACGCTCATCGGGCTCGTCATCTCCGCCGTTATGTTCTACAAACAGTTCAGTTGAAGCACTTCAGATGTGACACTTCAGAAAGTGGGGAAGAGGAATGTTCATCGGACATTATGCGGTCGCTCTTGCTGCAAAAAAAGCGGCGCCCCGGACATCTCTCGGGACACTCTTTGTGGCCGCCCAGTTTGCGGACCTTCTCTGGCCGGTGCTCCTCGTGCTGGGGCTGGAACACGTCAGGATCGATCCCGGGAACACAGCGGTAACCCCCCTGGATTTCTACGACTACCCGATAACGCACAGCCTCGCCGGTGCGGTGCTCGCGTCGCTTCTGCTGGGGATTCTTTACCGCCTGATCAAGCGGGATAGCCGGGGGGCTCTCGTGGTGGGGGCGTGCGTCTTCAGTCACTGGATACTCGACTTTCTGACGCACCGCCCCGATCTCCCCCTCTGGTTCACGGGGAGCGCGCGCGTGGGGGCGGGACTATGGAACTCCGTCGCCTGGACGCTCGTCGTCGAGGTGGGGATGTTTGCCGCGGGGGTCGCGCTCTACGTCAAAACGACCAGGCGCAAAGACCGGACCGGCCTCTACGCGTTCTGGTCTCTGATCGCGGTGCTCTTTGCGGTCTACTGCGGCAACCTGTTCGGTCCCCCTCCGCCTGATGCGAAAACCATCGCCATCGCCGGTAACGCCACATGGCTGTTCGTCCTGTGGGCATACTGGGCCGACAGTCACAGGAAGACGGAAGAACTTTCAGCCTAGTGTGGGGTGTGGTGAGGGGCCGGTGTCACTTCTTCCAGTCCGATATCGATGTACTGTCCCCCCTTCGTCTGCCTGCAGTGGAGAGCGAACGTGTTCCGCCCGGGCTTCAGCAACTGCTGCGCTTCATGCGGGAGGGGGACGTCCTCGTATTCCATTGTGTATCCCGGGTACTTCCCTGCCAGCGTGCCGTTGATGTAGAGTTCAGCGTCTTCGTCGTGATGTATGCGCACCCCGAGTCCCGTTATCTCTCCTTTCGGGAAAGACACCTCCTGGCGGATCCAGATATCGGAAGTCTTCCACTCTGTCCGCACCACAGCTCCGGGCGTCCCTTCGGTGCCGAATCCACCGGGCCCTTTCTTCCACTCCGCGTAATCGAAATCCGGCGCGAACCAGTCGGCTGCCGGTCTCTCGAATGTGTAGCGCCACTCCTGCCCGTTCAGCTCAGACGTCGGGACTATCACGTAGACGACAGGAGGGGGGGGAACCCCCGAGAAATCCCCACCGTTGACCGCCGCGATCCTTGCAACCTCCGGTTTGACAACGGCCCGGTCGTATGTCAGGAGCCCGTTGCACTCGATCTCGACGTCCGTGAGCTGCGTGTAGACTGCCGCCGAAAGTCCGGGCTCGTCCTTCAGGGCGAACACCTT
>DASVIU010000310.1:0-3010 GCA_036386275.1 Bacteroidota bacterium
CCGGGGAAATGCCCCTCAAAGAACGGCTCGTTCGCCGTCACGTTCTTCACGCCGACGATCTTCTCGTCCATCTGGAACTCAATGATTTTGTCGATGAGGAGAAAGGGATAGCGGTGCGGCAGGATCTTCTTTATCGCATTGATGTCGAAGACCACCCCCTCTTTCCGCTCATGCTGATATCGCCGGATGAGTTTCTTTTGCTGGTACAGCTTACGCACCATCCGGGCAAACTCGATGTTGCTTGCATGGCCGGGACGGGCGGCGAGTATCTGGGCCTTCAGGGGGACGCCGATGAGGGCGAGGTCGCCCATGACGTCAAGGAGCTTGTGGCGTGCCGGTTCATTCGGGAAATGGAGAGGCCTGTTGTTCAGAACCCCGTTGCTCCCGAGGATGACGGCATCCTTGATCCCCAGCTTCGTGGAAATGCGTTTGATCTCCGCCTGGTCGAGATCCCTGTCGACGATCACGATCGCATTGTCGAGGTTCCCTCCCCGGATGAGTCCCTGCGAGTGAAGGACCTCGATCTCATGGAGAAAGCAGAAGGTCCGGCAGGGGGCAAACTCTTCGATGAACTCCTTTTCGAGGTTGAAAAGGCCCGTATGCTGGCTTCCCAGTGCGGGGTTGTTGTAGTCGACCATGACCGTGATGCGGTAATCGTCCGTCGGCAGCGCGACAATGTCGACCTTCTTCTCTTCGTTGTGGTAGTGAACAGTCTGGTCGATTATCAGGTAGTCTTTCGGGGCGTTCTGCTTCTCGAAGCCCGCCTTGAGGAGGACGTCAACATAGGGTTTCGCGCTCCCGTCGCCGACCGGGGGCTCGTTGGCGTCGAGCTCGATCAGGACGTTGTCGACCTGGAGCCCCACGAGAGCCGCCATGACATGTTCGACGGTGTGGATGCGGGCGTCGCCCACCTCGATCGTGGTGCCCCTTGAAATATCGACGACATGGTCCACGTCCGCAGGCACCTCGGGGGAACCCCCGAGGTCGATTCGCCGGAACCGGATGCCGTAGTTCTCCGGCGCCGGCTTGAACGTCATCGTCGAGATGCTCCCGGTATGGAGACCGATGCCGCTGATCGACACCGGCTGCTTAATCGTGTGCTGCTGGACGAGCATGGAGGCTCCGGTGATCTTTGACCCGTTGAATTGCTCTCACGACCTGGATTTCAATTTCTCAATTTCTCTCTTCAGGGCCTCAACTTCGGATCGCAATCCGCGGATTTCCGCCAGTGCGTCCGGAATCTGGGGCATGGCGCCCATGATGCGCGACGCCAGCCGGAAGGAAACGGCAGGGGTCCCCATGAACGTACCTCCGGCCGCCGGGACCGAACGGTGGACGCCGGACTGTGCCCCCCATTTCGAATCGTCGGCAATGGTCAGATGGCCCGCGAATCCGACCTGGCCGCCGATCATATTGTGTTTGCCGATCCTTGTGCTCCCCGAGATACCCGCCTGTGCGGCGATCACCGTGTGTTCGCCGATAACCACGTTATGGGCCACCTGGATCAGGTTGTCGAGCTTCACGCCGTTCTCGATGCGCGTTTCGCCCATCGTCGCCCGATCCACTGTGCAGTTTGCGCCTATCTCGACGTCGTTTCCCACCACCACGATGCCAAGCTGGGGAATCTTTTCGTATGACCCGTCGGGTTTCGGGGCGAAACCGAAACCGTCGCTCCCGATGACCGTGCCCGGATGGATGATCACCCGGTCTCCGATCCTGCACCCTTCGCGGACGGTCACGTTGGCATACACGAGCGTTCGCGCACCAACAGTGACATCCCGGCCGATCACGGTCCCAGCCATGATCATCGTTCCGTCCCCGATCCGGGTCCTCTCCCCCACCACGACATGGGCCCCGATGCGGACATCCGTGCCGAGTTTCACGCCGGGATCGACAACGGCCGTTGGGTGGATCCCGGGAGCAAGAGGATCTTCTGGGGGGTGAAAAAGGAGAAGGACCTTCAGAAACGATGTGTACGGGTCGTCCACGCGGAGGAACACCGGCCGCGACGGTCCGGTCCGTCCGGG
Organism: Bacteroidota bacterium; assembly: GCA_036386275.1. Lineage (GTDB taxonomy): Bacteria > Bacteroidota > Ignavibacteria > UBA10030 > UBA6906 > Fen-1273. The sequence continues at coordinate 2,028 of DASVIU010000310.1, forward strand.
AGCCTCCACGGTTCTGCCGACTATCACGGCCGACGCCAGCGTTGTGTCGAGGTACTTTGTGTACTTCGGGTTGGCCAGGAAGCTGATATCGCCGGGGCCCGCCTCTTCAATCTTGGCGACCCGCCCGATCATAGTCGCGGCATCCCCTTCGACGGCGGCGCCGAGCACGGCCGCGATGTCACGGACGGTCATCATGGGCGGGGTGACGGGTTATTTCCCGAACGTCTGCATGCGCTGCAGGACACGCTGGGTCAGGTCGTACTTGTCGTTGGCGTACAGGACGAGGATCTCGCCGCTCCGGTCGAAGATGTAATCGTACCCGTCGTCCTTGGCGACTTCTTCGAGGACGTGGAACATCTTGTTCTGGATCGGCTTCATGATCTCGCCCTGCTTCTGAAAGAGCTCGCCGTTCTGCCCGAACTTCTTGTTGCGGAAATCGGTGATGCTCTGGTCGAGCTCGCGGAGTTCGCGCTCCTGGTCCGCCCGGACCTGATCCGTGAGGATCAGCTTCCGCTTGTCGAAGTCGTCGAACTTCTTTTTCCAGTCCGCCTGCATCTTCTGCAGGTCCGCTTCCCACCCGGCCACGAGCGCATCAATCGACTTCTGGGCGTCGATCGCCTCCGGGAGAGTCTGCATGATCGTCTCGGAATTGATATGACCGATCTTCATCTGCGCCGCAGCCCCCGCACACGCCAGCGCGAGGATCACGGCCACCGCGAATCGTCTCATTCCTTCCCCTCCGGGTGTGTGCTAACCGCGCCGCAGCCTGTCGATGACCTTGAACGTGATATCGTCTTTCGGATCGCCGTACAGGAGGATCTGGATCTGCTCGGTCTTGTCGAACACGAAGTTGTACTTTAACTCTTTGGCGACCGCCCCGATCGCCGTCTTGATCCTCTCGCGGATCGGGTTGATAATCGACTCGGAATGCCGGGCCAGGAGGCCTTCCTGACCGAACCGGGTGAGCTGGAATTCCTGGACCG
>DASVIU010000311.1:0-5460 GCA_036386275.1 Bacteroidota bacterium
TGGGCGTGCAGGCCGGTGCCCTCTCGGTCATCGGTCCGACCCGGGAGAAGTTTGCCTCGGCGCAGTATGTCGAGATGGACGATGCGGCGAAGCTCTCCGCCCCGGCCTATGAGCCGCTGGAGAGCGGTGTGGAGATCGGAGCGGTGGGTCTGCCGTGGGGAACGGGGCCGCTGGCCCAGCGGAATGTCCGTTACGAGACGATCATCGTCGATACGGCATTCGAGCGTTACCGGATCCGCTTCTTCAAGTTTTGGGATGGGCTGTTCGTGCATTTTCGGGGTGGCTCGTCGGTCTCCCGCTCGGTGGTCTCGCTCTCGAGCCAGAGGCGTATGCAGCCCTTCGCCGGCAGGATCGCGCTCGGCGAGCAACAGTACACCGTGGCCTTCCAGTCGGACAACCGGCCCCGTTCGGAGAATGCCACGTTCATGAGTTACGCGGGGGCCTCGGCACACCTGGACGAAGCCACCAGGCTCGACCCCTCTCTTTTTGACACGATTCATGTGATTCCTTTGGCGGAGGTCAATCAGGCGATATGAGCACACAACCGATCGCGGCATATTCATTTCTTCCCTGGGCGAGACAGGGACTGGGGACATACATCCAGGAAGGGGACCAGGACGCGGCAGTAAAGATCCGCGCATCCGTCGATGTGAGTCTCGAGATCACCGGCCAGCAGATTGCCGGCGGGACGGCGACGGAGACTGTGCCAAGAGCAGTCCAGCTCTACGGCCCGGGGGATGTCATCGGCGTGGATGCGAAGATCATCGTCCGCTCCGAACCGAGGAACTGGATCACGAACTTCGAAAACAACTACCTCCCCTTCATTGAGTTCTATGAAGAGGACTTCCCCTGGCGCTACACGCCTGCGAAAGCCTCCGCGGACGGGAAGCGGCTGCGGCCATGGCTTGCGCTGGTGGTTCTTGAGGAGAGCGAGTTTGCGGAGGGAAAGAACCTGCTCGGGCGGCCCCTCTCCTATATCGAGGTGGAGAACGCGGACGGGAAGTTCCCCCCGTTCGAACAACTGTGGGCGTGGGCTCACGTGCACGTCAACGGCGGGATGAACGTCGACCCGAACGACACCAACGCAATTGCGAATCAGCTCGACCAGACGCTCCAGGCCGACCGCGACCTGGCCTATTCACGGGTTCTCTCTCCGCGCATACTGAAGGAGAACACCGGATACCATGCGTTCCTGATCCCAAGTTTTGAAACCGGTCGTCTGGCGGGGCTCGGGAAGGACCCGGCCGCGGCGCCGTTCGCCACGCAAAGCGCCTGGGGGTCGTATCCTGGGAGAGATGCCGACCCGGACGCGAAGCACTATCCGTTCTACTACCGGTGGTACTTCCGCACGGGGACTGTGGGAGATTTCGAGTACCTCGTCCGGCTGCTCCAACCCCGCACCGTCGATCCGCGTGTTGGCCGGCGCGACATGGATGTCCAAAAGCCGGATCTCAACCTTCCGGGAATCCCTGAGCTTGGGGGGGTCCTTCGATTGGGTGGAGCGCTTCGGGCCCCTCTGGCGACACTGAGCCCGGCCGACCTCGCCGACTACACTAAGTTCGAGAACTGGGGGAAACCCTACCCGCACCCCTTCCAGAGTGCACTGGCGGCACTGGTGAACCTTGCGCAGGACTACGCCGATCAGAGCGCGAAGGATGCGAACAACGGCAGCGGACTCGGGAGCAACGTGGAGGGGGACGAAGACCCTCTGATAGTTCCGCCGATCTATGGCCGGTGGCATGCGCAGACCAACCGCCTCGTGCCGGCAGACGGAGACCCGGCGAAGACAAAATGGGTGCAGGAGCTCAACCTGGACCCGCGCCACCGGGTGGCTGCCGGATTCGGGACGGGCGTGATACAGAAGAACCAGGAAAACTACATGGAGGCCGCCTGGCAACAGGTGGGGAAAGTGCTCGAGGGGAACCACAGGATCCGCTTCGGACAAATGGCCACGCTTGCCAGCGGTGTGTGGTTCGCTCGCGAACTCACCCCGATCCACCAGCGTTCTCCGGAGAGCTTTCTGACGCTTGCAGCCCCTGTCCAGAGACGCGTCCTCGCGGGCGGACTCACCGTGTATCATCAGGTGAGGCAAAGCGCGCTTCCGGCGGTTCTCATGGGGAAGACCATGCGGCAGGCGCTCCGCCCTGGAGGGCGGGTGGCCCGATTGGTGGGGTTCGATTCAACCCGGAGCAGAGGGAACCTGATCGCACGCGTCAATCAGGGTGAAGTATCCGCAGCCCCCCCCAAAGTGGTTCCCCCGGTTCTTCCGACGGAGGAGAAGATCGCCGATACTCTCGCCCCGGCGGGCCTGCCTCCCGGATTGCAGACACTTCTCGGGAATTATCCGTGGCTCCGGTTCATCCCACTTGTTCTTGCACTTCTGATTGCGGCGCTCCTCTTCGTTTTTGCCTCACCTCTGATAGCCGCCGCGGTGGGGGCTCTCCTCGTCGGCGGAGCAGTCTGGGCCATGAACAGGATCGGCGCGATACTGGGGCGCGCAGGTGCCGCCGACACGCTCCGGCCCGACACGCGCACGCCGGCCGCCGTTAATCAACTCCCGGCGAGCCCGGACTTCCGCATCGGGACTCCGGGAGTGGACCCGCTCCCCGTAACAGGCTCGACCGACAGCGTTGAAGCAACCCGGTTCAAAGATTCACTCCGAAACCTCTACACCGTCGATACCGCCGAACGGAAGATTGAGATCACGGTGCGTACGCCGCTCGATATTGTGCCGGTCGCAGGCGCGGCAATCGCGGCGCTCCATCCCGACAGGACCATCGTGCCCCGCGTGCTCGGTTCGATCATGATTCCGGACCGGATACGGACGCAGCTTGTGGACCCGTTCGGGGAGGTGATGGTCTATCCCGAAATCGATCTGCCGATGTACGAGCCGCTCAAGGAAACCTCCACTGAACTGTTTCTGCCGAACATTCAACTGGTCAGCAACAACAGCATCACGCTCCTCGAGGCCAATCAGAAATTCATCGAGGCGTACATGGTCGGCCTGAACCACGAGTTTGCCCGCGAGCTTCTCTGGCGCCAGTACCCGACGGACCAGCGCGGAAGCTATTTCCGGCAGTTCTGGGACATTCGCGGCTATCTCGCCGCTACGGCAACCGATCCGGCGGCGCTCCGCGAGCGGCTTCTCGACATACTCGAGCTGCACCGGTGGGACGTCAACACCGGCCTCGGCGAACACGACAACCGGAAAGCTGTAGGGGACAAAGAGAATGAGCTGGTGCTTGCCATCCGCGGAGAGCTGCTCAAGAAATATCCCACTGCGGTCATCTATGCACACCGTGCCTCGTGGGAACGGACCGGGGGGAACGCGATCGACAAATCGAGACCGCGCAAGCTCATGCCCCTCGCTCCGGCCCAGGAGGCAAATCCGCCGCGCGATATCGTGAAGACTCCTCTGTACGAAGCCAAGGTCGATCCGGATATCTATTTCTTCGGATTCGATCTGACTGCAGAACAGGCGCAGGGGGGACAAATCGTGAACGGGGAGGAGGACCCGGGGTGGTTCTTCGTTATCAAAGAACGTCCCGGAGAGCCGCGCTTCGGTCTCGATCTTCCTGAGGGGGCCGCACCTCCGGCGATCCACACGTGGAGCGACCTGGCCTGGACGGATGTGCTCAACACGGTCACGCCGGGCGGGTTCCTGCGGGCCGGTGAGCGGACCGTGGTGCTCACCGATCCCGGTCCCGGCAGCGAGGAAAGTGATCAGTACAATGACGACAGCCGCTTTCAATGGCGGGCCGACACGCACGCGGCCGAGCTGGCATACATACTCTTCCAGCTCCCTGTCCTGATGGCCGTGCACGCCGCCGAAATGTTAAAAAAGCCCGGGTGAGACATGTCGACATTTGATCAATTGCGGGAACAACTCAACGGCGCGCGCCGGGACATCGATCGGCAAAGACAGGTGGCGCTGCTTGCACGGGAGGCCGTCAGGCGAGCCGAGCTCGCGCTGGCTGAGAGCGCCCGGACGGACTCTCCCCGTGGGAAGACGGAACGTGCGCGACTCGAGGAGGCACTCAAAACAGCCCGGATTAATTCTGATGCGGCGAACAGCGTGTTGTCCCGGCTAAACGCTGTGGAGCAAGGGCTTCTGAAGCAATTTACACCGGTGACCGACCCGCGCAGCGGTCTGCAGAACCTGACGGACACTGATCCGATTCTCCTCCTCCCGCTCCGCCTGGAGACGCGATTCAAAACGGACGCCGCCGGCCAGCCGCAGCTCTGGGTCCGCGTCTATCCCGACTCATGCCTTGTGGACACGTTCGAGGAGTCGCTCACGGACCAGGAGGTCACAAACGGACGGAGATTCTGGGGCGCTGTGTGGCGCGCCGGGGGGGACGAAGCTCGGGAGCGGGCGGCCTGGCGCGATCTGGTCGCCGCGCATGGCTCCGGGCGCTCAAGCTGGATTGTGCGGACGTATGTACCGTTCAACCCGGGTGACAAGCCCAACCGGGAGAACGAAACGGATATTCTTCTCATTATTATCGCCCCGGGGCCGCTCCCTGCTGCTGCCGCTACGTACTGGCTTGCGATCTGGAAAGGGACAGGGGATGCCGGCGTCGTTGATCCGGCCGTCCAGCAGGCGGCCTACAATGCTCTCAAAGTATCCGTGGGGGACGCGCAGGCGGCCGATATCGCTCAGAATTTCCAGCCATTCAACCTCTCAGACACCCCCGTCGCCGGACGAACCCGTGCGGACGTGCAAGTAAAGGCGGCGGTGCTCCAGTTGACGGCGCCGGAAGACATGACCACGCGTCGTTCCTCCTGGTCGTCGGCGCCGCACGTTGACCTCCTCCCTGACCGGTTCGTCTTCATAGGGTACGGGGATACCGGAGATCCGCTGGTCCAGCTCGGCAACCCCGTTCTCACGCCTCTTATCGCGGGTCCCGATCCCAACGCCCCCCCGGCTCAGCAGTTGAAGCCGGTTGACGACACGCTCCAGATCCCGGACGACATGGCATGGATGTATGATTTCGACAGGGCGGTCGAGGTGGGAATGGGGCTCCGGGTGAACCTGACACCCGCTCTGGCGAGAGGCGGGTTTCGGAGGGTGATAGTCCTCGGCGTCCGGCTCTCTGATTCGTCCCGGGCGGCGACGGAAAACTTCAGCCGGTTGCTCGAGCACCATCTGCGGAGCCGCACCGGGCTGGAGATCATCCCGCAGGGAACGCCGACAAACAACACAGAGAAGGGGGGCTCAGGGTACTCGTTCCGAGACGATCCCGATGCCACGTTCGATCTGTTTTTCCGGAATAGTCTGCAGTATACGCTCGAGAGCGATCCGCTGAAACGGAAGGACGGGGAGTGGCTGGCCCGGTTGCTCGGGCTCGGCCACGATCTCGTGCAACAGATTCCCAACGCGGGAGGGACGGACCAGGTTGAAGCGCGCGCCATGCAGATTGCGCTCTGGCCGGGGACGCTCGGCTATATGATGAAGAC